>NZ_LARE01000020.1:0-52652 GCF_000980245.1 Odoribacter sp. N15.MGS-14 | reverse complement strand
ATAACGGCATTCTGCGGACGTACATATCCTTCCATTTGCTGCTGTTGCTCATTCCCACGGCCATTCCAAAGGATATATCCCGCCACACCTAACCCCAAAGGTAACACTACGGCAACTGCATACTTTATCACATTCCACCATAATCTCCGCTCCTTATTCCTTACCGTACCTATCTCCCTTTGTACTTTATCAAACACTTCTTCTATATCCAACTCCGGTTCTTTTACAGCCATATACATTTGGTCGACAACTTCCCGCACCTGCAATTCATCTTTGTTCCCCTCTTCATAAAGAGCTGCCCATACTTTACGGAATAATTCCTCTTTGGTACTTGTATCCATGCTCCTGCATTTTGAAATTCTTTTATAAAGAACATGAACATCCCGAAAGGGTGAAAAAATTATAGTATTTTTTTTAAGGAAAGTAAAAATAAAATAGTAAGATACATATTATCAGGAGATTTCTGAACCGTATTTTTTAATTTCTTATAAGCAATCTTCACTTGTGACTTTACTGTATTCACCGACACCCCCAATTCCTTGGCCGTATCTGTATAGCTCATTCCCTCAATTACAGACATCACAAATATCTTTCTACATCCTTCCGGCAATGCATCAATTACTTTCTTTATAGTCAATAATTTAGCATCTACATCAATCTCATCGTACGTCAACCCCGCTAACCATTCCTGCTCACGCACAATCTCTTTTTCCTGCCTGATCCGGATATTTTGATGCCGGATATAATTCAACACATAATGCCGCACACAAGAATATAAATAACCCTCTATGGCAATATCAGGCTTCATCTCCTTCCGATGGTTCCACAAATACACAAAACTTTCCTGAACAGCATCTTCTGCCACAGCTGTATCCCGATAAAGTCCTAATGCCACAAGCTGCATACTTCGCGCATATTTCCGGAACAAACGTTCAAAAGCCTTCACATCGCCGGCAATAAACTTATTTATGGTTATCTGATCTAACATGATTTCAATTACAAAATTGAAAAAAATAAATACAAACACAATTCTACCCAACAATTTTTTTCCAAAAAAATAAAAATATCACCAATACCATTATTTTTCAATCACACTTTTTATATACTTTTGTAAGGAAAAACAACAAATACAATTATGGCACAACTTCCTTCTATACCAAAGGGAACAAGAGATTATTCACCTGAAATCATGGTGAAGCGCAATTATATATTCGATACGATCAAGAGTGTTTTTAAACTATACGGTTATATGCCGCTGGAAACGCCAGCCATGGAAAACCTGTCCACTTTAATGGGCAAGTACGGAGAGGAAGGGGATAAGCTATTATTCAAAATCTTAAATTCAGGAGATTTTATCGGGAACATCTCCGATCAGGAATTATTAGAAAAGAATAGTATAAAGCTCACCAACAAGATCTCAGAAAAAGGATTACGTTATGACCTGACTGTCCCTTTCGCACGATTTGTCGTACAACATCAAAGCGAATTAACCTTTCCTTTCAAACGTTATCAAATCCAGCCGGTTTGGCGGGCCGATCGGCCTCAGAAAGGACGTTACCGGGAATTTTATCAATGTGACGTAGATGTTGTCGGAAGTGATTCGCTTTTGCATGAAGTAGAGTTGATTCAAATGGTCGACGAAGTATACCGGCGTCTGAAAATCAAGGTGCGTTTATTAATCAATAACCGGAAAATACTGGCAGGAATTGCAGAAATCATAGGTTATCCGGACCAGCTGACAGATATTACAGTAGCCATCGATAAAATGGACAAAATCGGTCTGGACAAGGTTAATGCTGAATTACGGGAAAAAGGAATCACCGAAGAAGCAATCGTCAAATTGCAACCTATTTTGAACCTGGAAGGAAGTAATAGTGAGAAGCTGGAAAAACTCAAAACTATTTTACAGGATAGCCCTATCGGTTTAAAAGGTGTCGAAGAACTATCCATTGTATTCGATTATCTGAAGGATGTGGACATCCGGACCGAAATCAAACTGGACCTTACCCTGGCCCGTGGTTTGAGTTATTATACCGGTGCTATTTTTGAAGTAAAAGCCTTAGATGTCCAGATCGGTAGTATCACCGGAGGTGGACGTTATGATGACCTGACCGGTATTTTCGGATTAAAAAATATGTCGGGAGTAGGTATATCCTTCGGTGCCGACCGTATTTTCGATGTCATGAATCAACTGGATCTGTTTCCCAAAGATAATATGACAACCACTCAGATCCTTTTCGTCAATTTCGGTAAGCAGGAAGAAAGATATTGTTTACCACTTCTCAAACAACTGCGGGAAGCCGGTATCAATGCGGAAATTTATCCGGAAGCCGCTAAAATGAAAAAACAGATGACTTATGCAGATAAAAAAGAGATACCTTTCGTAGCCCTGATCGGCGAAAATGAAATGCAAGAAGGTATTATCTCCCTGAAAAATATGCTATCGGGTGAACAGCATAATGTTACAATGGAAGAGTTAGTCGAAAGACTCAAGCGATAAGACGAATAAAACATTCATCAACCGGTATTTATGCAGATATATAAAAAGGAACATCGTCCCCTGAAAAGTCACGGATACGATTCCAGATGTCCATGATAAAATGAAAAAGAACAGTGAAAACGGGAAACAACTTTCACTACATGTGATGTGTGCATTTTTCAATTTTTAATTTTCAACATTCAATTATCATGGTACATTATATATCTCCAGCACCTCTTACATTCGAGGTCATCGATAAAATTTTAAGTAAGAATTACAAACTGGCTCTTTCCGAAGATAGTAAAAAATTAATCAACGATTGTAAAGCCTACCTGGATCATAAAATCGAGAGTTCTGCCAAACCTTTATATGGCATAACGACAGGTTTCGGTTCATTATGCAAAATCAGTATTTCCAAAGAAGACCTCAGCCAATTACAGGCCAACCTGGTGATGTCACACGCTTGTAGTCTTGGAGAACCGATTCATCAGGATATCATTCGTCTGATGTTATTGCTGAAAGCACATGCTTTGTCGCTGGGGAAATCCGGTGTGCAGTTAGTGACCGTCGAACGGATCATCGATATGTTCAATCATAATGTATTGCCGGTAGTCCGTGAATTAGGTTCTTTGGGAGCCTCCGGCGACTTAGCTCCTTTGGCCAATCTATTTTTACCTTTAATTAACGAAGGAGAAGTGTGGTATAAAGGCAAGATTTGCGATGCAAAAGCAATCAATGCCAAATTGGGTTGGGCCCCGATCGAACTCGGAGCTAAAGAAGGATTGGCACTATTAAACGGTACTCAGTTTATGAGTTCTCATGCCGTATATGCTTTATTGAAAGCTTTCAAGATTGCCAAATATGCCGATATCATCGGAGCGCTTTCATTAGAAGCTTACGACGGTCGAATCGATCCTTTCTTACCTCAGATCCAGGCCGCACGTCCTCACCCGGGTCAAATCGAAACAGCACGCAATATCCGTACTTTACTGGAAGGGTCCGAATTCCAGCAAAAAGAAAAAACACATGTTCAGGATCCCTACTCTTTCCGTTGTATGCCACAAGTTCACGGAGCCAGTAAAGACAGTATCATGTATGTCGCTTCTGTTGTAGAACGGGAAATTAATTCCGTAACGGACAATCCCACCATTTTCATGGAAGACGATTTGATTATTTCCGGCGGCAACTTCCACGGTCAACCTCTGGCTTTGGTGATGGACTTCCTGAGTATTGCTTTGGCAGAGTTAGGCAGTATATCCGAGCGGCGTACTTACCGGCTGATTTCAGGTGACCGGGGAAATATTCCTGAATTCCTGGTAGCCAATCCGGGCCTGAACTCCGGTTTTATGATTCCTCAATACGCAGCAGCAGCTATTGTAAGCAAAAATAAACAATTGTGCACTCCCTGTTCTGTAGACTCTATTCCTTCTTCCAACGAACAGGAGGACCATGTCAGCATGGGAGGAAATGCAGCGACGAAAACGGTTAAGGTTGCCGAAAACGTAGAACGTATTTTAGCAATAGAACTGATGAATGCAGCTCAGGCAATCGATTTACAGCGGCCAACCAAAACCTCACCTTACCTGGAAGAGTTCCTGAAAGAATTCCGTAGCATCGTCCCCTTCAACGGGCAAGACAGAGTGATGTATAAAGACATCGATGCCGCCACAGAATTTTTAAAACAAGGTGATTTCGAATAAAACCCAGCGATTTCTTCAGTAGAATATCCCCCAAGTCAAAAAAGCTTTGGGGATATTCCCGAAGAAATTCTTTCATTCATTACGATGTTTGCGCAGATAACGTGTCAAACTTCTTTCACCAATCAAAAGAAGTATAAAAATCCCCAGCAACACAAGGATACGCATACAAACCCCGGAATACAACGAAAAAGTAAAATGACGCATATCGATCATCATCACACTCAACAAAATCGATAAAACATCCAGATACATCACTCCCCGGATCAGTTTCAATCTTTTACTTTTCAATATCTTATTTCTACTTTCCATATTGCCAATAAAGATAACAATCCTAAAATAAAAGACAAAACTTTTCTTTTCTTACCACAAATTATTTTTAATTTTATGGAATTCCATTCGTTTTTGCATCTCTAAGACGATAAATATTTCGTATGTATCATAAAAATAGAAACAGATGAGACTAAGTAAACTTTTAATCGGCATACTATTATTTATAGGTTCAGCCACTTACGCACAGCACTCCCCGCAGGACACCTTGACGGCCTACTACTATCGATATCCTCAACAAGCCATCAAAGACGCCGAGGCACTATACCGACAAGCCATCAAAAACAACGATACCCCTTTACTGATCAAATCATTGATTTTAAAAACTACTTTTACATTAGCGATCGATCACGAGGACTATCCGGCAATATTAAGCGAAGTCGAAAAATACCTTTCCCAGGAGACGGATTCTGCCGGTATAGCTGTCATAAATTCCTATTGTGCCCAGCTTTATGCAGAGTACTACAATAACAACAGCTATCTGATCAACCAACGCACCCCCGTAACCGATTATATTCCGGAAGATATAGCAAGCTGGAGCAGTAATATTTTCGCCGAAAAAATCAAAAAATGTGTAGCAGCCTCTCTGCTTCCTGCCCGAAAATTACAAGAAACTCCTTTGAGCGCATACAAAGCCATACTGACTTCTTTGACTCCAGCGGATTCATTACGTCCTACACTTTACGACTTTCTTTGTTACCGGGCTATAAATATTCTTTTGCAAACCAATACTCCCGGCTTTGCAGAACCATCTTCCGATTCTCCTTTACTATTCGCTCCGGCCGACGAATTTATCGCCACTCCTATTCCCGCAGAACTAAAAGGGCGGTCGGCTACCATTTTGCAGATATGGCAAGAATTACTCCGCTTCCGGAAAAAACAAGCCAATCTCCCGGCTTTCCTGGCTACCGATCTGGACCGTCTGGAATATGCCAAAAAACTTTCTTCCGAAGACAGAGATTCCCTTTATCTAAAAGCTTTGCAGGAACTGACCCAAAAATACATCGGCAGTCCTTTTGTCATCGAAGTGATGGCTAAAGAAGCCAATGAATATGTACAAGCCCTATCTTCCTTTACATTTGGGCAATCTGCCGATCCACAACAACTCATCAAAGAAAAAGAAAAGATCATCAACTTCTGCGAAAAAGGGATACATTTATATCCTAAATATACACGTATCAACTTGCTACGTTCGATCGTCAGCGAAATGAAAGCTCCTAAACTATCGCTCCAACTCCCTGAAGTAATCTACCCGGAAGAAAAGGTTGCCTTAAAACTGACTTCACAGAACCTGGACAATGCCACCTTACAAATCTACCGAATCGATCTCACGACCGAGGCATACGAACAATTGAAAAATCAGGATAAGAACAATGTCCAACGTAAAGTTTACGAAAAACGTTTCACCTTAACTCCCAGTCTGATCGAACAAGATACCACCATCCATATCCCCCTTCCCGAAGCCGGACTCTATCAGATTTCATTAAATACAACGGAGACAAAACATAGTGTATCCCAAACTGTTATCGCCACCCGTTTATTTTCAAATTCTCAGAACAGCAAGAACCAGCAAATTTATTCCGTATACGATTCGAAGAGTGGCAAACCCATTCCCAAGGCCAAAATTCTTCTTTATAAACCCAACTATCCGGGTTACACCCTACTAGACACAGTGTTTACCAATTCCCGGGGACTGGCATTCTCTTCCCAAAATTTATCTAAACAAAATCTGGCTTATCAGGTAATCAATCCGGAGAACCCTAATGGTCCCATCAACCCGATATACCGGTGGTATACCTCTCCTACCTCTCAAAACCATACGACCTTAATCACCGACAGAAGGATTTACCGGCCAGGCCAAACGGTTTATTATAAAGGTATCGGCTGGAAAGCAACCCTAGATACCCTTTATACGCTGGAAGGTCAAAAATACAAAATCAGCTTTAAGGATGCCAACGACAAGGAAATCGCCCAACAAGAAGTAACATCCAACCGATACGGTTCCTTCACAGGAAGTTTCGTCATTCCGGCCCGCATCCTTAACGGATATTTTACCCTCTATACCGAAAAAGGTCAGACTACCATCGAGGTTGCGGATTACAAACGACCTGAATTCGAAATCACCTTTCACAAACCGACACGAACCTATTTTGTCGGTGATATCGTCCGGCTGGAAGGACAGGTCGGAAGCTTTTCCGGCGTAAAAATGGCTAATACCGAAATCAATTATGCCATTTCGGTATCATCGCCGATATTCTATTTTCCACATAGAGACACCACAATCCACGGTATTACCAGAAGTAACGCCGAGGGAAATTTCGAGATTACTTTTAAAGCCCAGGATATTCCGTCCTATCCCTCTTTCCGCAACTCCTATCTCTATGAAATAAAGGTAAAAGTGACGGATACCAAAGGTGAAACAGAGGAAGCGGGCACGAGTATTCCCATCTATTCCGGCAAAGCAACCCCAGCTTTACAAATCCCGGAACAAGTGAATAAACAACAACGTACTGCTTTTCATATCTCACTAGAGGAAATCGGCAACGACTCCAGTGCTTATCCGGTAAAGTACACCATACAAAAATTGGTATCCCCCAAACAATTACAAACCAATTTAGAAATCAAAGACACTATCGTAGAAAAAAACATCCTTGAAGGTCATCTAGACGTCTTCCGAAAAGATTCTATTTTTCCGGATTTAACCCAACAAACATCAGGTATATATTTATTTACAGTGGAATGCAACCAAATCAAGACAAATCGAGTCTTTTTCCTCTATTCCCCTCTGGATCAGAAACCACCTTTCCCGACCTACGAGTGGATTGTCAGAGAAAAGACCACTTGCCGTCCGGGTGAAACAGCACGTATTCTTTTCGGTACTTCAGTCAAAGAAGCCTATGTCAGATATGATATTTATACTTCCGATAAATTAATCAAACGGTCTTACCCTGTTCTTTCAGACGAAGTGCTTTCGATCGATATCCCTTTTCTGAAAGAATACGGAAAACAAATCTGGTTGTATATCTCCTATGTAAAGGACAAAAAGTTTTTCTCGGAGATCATCCCTATCCAAAAGACAGAACCGGATCGTAAGTTAACCGTAGAGACCAAAGTTTTCAGAGACCACCTTACCCCGGGACAATCGGAAAGCTGGAAATTTCGGGTTGTCGATGCTGCAGGCAAACCTGTGACAGCAGAGCTATTGGCCATGATGTACGATGCCTCCCTCGATAAAATCGCACCTTATTATTTTAATTTTCAACCGACTCACTTAAATCCTGGCGAACCTTATTCATGGGGGGCTCCATTCCATTATAACCTCGAGAACCGGATTATTTTGTGGAGTAATATCTTTAAACGTCCTTCTTATCCTGTCACACCTCTTTCTTTCAGTGAATTACAGACTTATGTATCTTCACATTCCCATTATCGGTTTTCAACCAAAGCGTTGGGAAATACCTACATGACCGGTTCAGCCAAGTTGGCTGCCAGTGATTTTGCAGAAGCGGCATTAGACGAAGCCGGATCATCCGGAATGCCAACCCCCGAAATAAACTACCGGGAGAACTTCCAGGAGACCGCCTTTTTCTATCCCCAACTACAAACAGATCCGGAAGGATATGTCGATATCAGTTTTACTATACCTGACGCGACAACCCAATGGAAATTCACAGCTCTCGCCACGACACCCGCCTTACTGTTCGGGCAATTATCCGAAACGATCGTTACTTCCAAACCGCTGATGGTACGCCCGAATCTGCCCCGTTTCCTCAGAACCGGCGATCAGACGGAATTGCAAGTAACCGTCAGTAACCTGTCGGATACTCTTCAGCAAGGCAAAGTAAACTTTGAATTTTTCGATCCGGCAAATCAAAAAGTTTTCATGCAGCAAAATCAGACTTTCCGGACACACCCCCAGGGCAGTCAAACGCTAACTTTCCAGTTCACTGTACCGGCAGATATCGATTTGCTGGGATTCAGAGTATCCGCTCAAAGCGGGCACTTCAGTGATGGCGAGCAACATTTGCTCCCCGTATTGCCGACAGAAACTTTAATCACTCAGACCTTACCGATCTACACGAATCAGACCGGCAAGCATACCTTTACGCTAAAACAACCCAACACCACGATCACTCCTTATCGGCTAACTTTCGAATTAACCGAGAATCCGATCTGGTATGCTGTTTTGGCTATCCCCTCCATACAACAACCTCAGAACGAAAATATCACCGACTTATCAGGTGCCTATTATGTCAACAGCATAACCCAGCGTATTATACATGCCAATCCTCATATCGCCGGAGTTATCCGCAGCTGGCATCTATCCGCAGACGACCCGACTTTATTGTCCAAACTGGAACAGAACCAAGAGCTGAAATCCATTTTGCTGGAAGCTTCACCTTGGGTAATGCAAGCACAATCGGAAACAGAATGTATACAGAGTTTGGTTCAATTATTCGACCAAAACAGATTAGATTACCAACAAAAAAGTATACTCCAAAAGCTTGCAGCATTACAAAATCCGACAGGAGGCTGGAGTTGGTTCAAAGGAATGTATCCGAGTCGTTTTATGACTGCCAATGTTCTTGCGATTATGGCCAGGGCTAATCTTACCGGCCAACGGGCTTTCAATGAGCAAGAGAAAGAGATGCAAATAAAAGCACTTCGTTACCTGGATAATGAAATCCGAAAAGATTTTGAGACAACTCCCCAACGAATCGGATACGAACAAATCCTTTACCTCTATGTCAGGAGTCTATATCGGGATATCCCCTTGGGAGATGCTTTGAAAGCACACAAATATTTTATAGCATTAACTCAAAAGCAATGGAGCGATTTCACTCTGTATGAAAAAGCTTTAACTGCCGTTACATTAAACCGATACGGTTTTAAGCAAGAAGCACAAAACATACTGAAATCCCTGCGCCAATATGCAGTCACGAATAATGAACAAGGGATGTACTGGCCTAATAACCGGAGACAAATTTACAGAAATTCAGCCATTCAGACTCACGTTGCCTTGATGGAAGCTTTTTACGAGTTAGAAGGGAATACGCCCGAGACCGAATTGATGAAACAATGGTTACTCCGGCAAAAACAAACTCAAAATTGGGGAAACGTTCCTTCTACCGTAGACGCGCTCTATGCCCTGCTGTTAACAGGGAAAGATCAACTGAATCAATCTGAAAAAATAACTGTCGAATTAGGGAAACAGACATTACCGGTCTCTACTACCGCCAATCCCTTAGGTTATTTAAAGTATACCTATACAGCATCCGAAATCCAACCCGATATGCTGAATGCCGATATCACCAAAACGACCGATTCTCCTAGCTGGGGCGGTTTATATTTGCAATACTTCGAAAAATTCGATCAGGTACAACAACAGAAAGGAATACTCAGTGTCACTAAAAAACTCTTTATTGAAAAAATAGGGTCGGATGGCAAGCAAGAACTCCTTCCTCTCGGAAAGGAAAAACTGAAAACAGGAGATAAAGTGATTACCCGCCTAACGCTTTCTTTAAAACAAGACATGGATTTTCTTTACCTGAAAGATTTCAGAGCTGCCTGTTTCGAACCCATCGGGCAGTTATCGGGCAATCAATGGAAATTCGGTACCGTATACTATGAAGAATCTAAAGATGCCGTTACCAATTTCTTTTTCAATTCTCTGGCCAAAGGTACCTACGTATTGGAATACCCGGTATGGGTAAATCAGGCAGGCACCTATCAGGACGGGATCGCAACTTTCCAAAGCATGTACGCCCCGGAATATACGGCCTATAGTGAGGCAGGAAAAATAACCGTAACCAAGTAACAAAAAAAGCTGAGGTTTACCCTCAGCTTTTTTTACTCTTCAATCACCAACCGGAAACCGGAGCCGTGAACGTTCTCTATCTTTATATTCTGATCATCTTTAAAATATTTCCTCAATTTAGTCACATAAACATCCATACTTCTGGCTGTAAAATAATCATTGGTCCCCCATATCTCGGTCAATGCTTTCTCACGGGGTAACAAGCCATCTTTATAATTATACAGCAATTCCAGCAGACGAGCCTCTTTCGGGGTCAATTTGATTTGTTCCTCATTTTTTGTGATCGTCCGCAATTCGGTATTGAACACATATTCACCGATAGTGATAAATTTCGGTTTAGGCTCGGCTTCTTCGTGTTTACTACGGCTAAGGATCGCTTTAATCTTCAAAATCAGTACTTCAGAATCAAAAGGCTTTACAATATAATCATCCGCCCCGATCTCATAACCTTGTTTCATATCTTCTTTCATACTTTTAGCCGTGATATAAACAAAGGGCACATTTCCATCGATCTCACGAATTTTTTTACCTAAGGTAAAACCGTCCATTTCAGGCATCATAACATCCAGTAAACAGATGTCGAACTTATCTTTCCGGAAAGCCTCCAAACCATCGTTACCATTCACACATAAAGTAACTTCATAATCGGATAATTCCAAATAAGATTTCAATACCGAACCAAAACAGGGGTCATCTTCCACTAACAATATTTTCTGTGCCATACTTTTTGATTTTTGACTTACGATTTACAATTTACGATTTCAACTTTTAATGCAAGGCTTTTCAAAGCTCTTTTCGTAAATCATAAATCTGAAATCTAAATTATTTTATTCTTTTTTAAATTCTATCTCTACCAAAGTTCCTTTATTTTTCCTGGAAGTCAATTTCACGCTTCCACCGTGCAACTCTACGATAGACTTCACATAACTCAGCCCCAATCCGAATCCTTTCACGTTATGTAAATTTCCACTCGGGACACGGTAAAAACGTTTGAATACTTTCTTCTGGGCTTCTTTCGATATGCCGATACCATGATCTTGCACTCCGATCAGATAAGCTCCGGTCTTTTCTTGTGTATATACCAATATCTCCGGTTTTCCGCCCGAATATTTAATGGCATTATCGATCAGATTGCATACAGCATTCATCATATGAACTTCATCTACCGAACGGATGAAATGATCGGCTTCAAACTTGCACTCCAAAGTTCCGCCGGCATTTTGGACAATGAGCATAAAATGTTCAGCTGCTTCTCTGACCATTTCATTGATATCTACCTCAGTCTTATTTATTTGCAATTCTCTCCGATCCAACTTCGCTTGTTGCAAGATCCGCTCGACGTACTTATTCATCCGGTCATTTTCACTCTTAATCATGGTATTGAATTTCAGGATCTGTTCCCGGTCGTTCAATACCTTATCTTTCATAATAGCAGAAGTAGCCAGAGATATCGTCGCTATCGGGGTCTTGAATTCGTGCGTCATATTATTGATAAAATCGTTCTTGATGACCGATAATTTCTGTTGACGCATAATGATAACGATCGTAATAATAAATACGAACATCAACCCGAAAATACAGAATCCGGAAGCTAAAAACAGCCACCCCATATTTTCCAGTAAGACCGGCTGCACCGACTCAAAGCTCACCCCCAGATAATATCCTTTTTTGACTAAATCCTGTTGAAACAGTTCCACATAATAAAAATTCTTAGGAGCCCCACCTTTTACCCTGTTCAGCAGTCCCTGTTTAGTCATAATCTCATAAGTGAAAGGCAAATGAATATTATAAGTCCGGAAACCATACAATAATAAATTATCGATATCAATATGAGCCAGACGTTGTTCGGCAGATACATTTTCAGGATCTTTTTCATGAAGCAAACGTATCAGAAATTCTTGCATCTGCTGACTGAGCTGTGCCAGTCTGGCAGCCCGTGCCGTACTATCCCGCTGAGGTAACTCCATCGACCGGATCGTTTGCTCGATAAATTCCTGATCTATTTTCTTCCCGATTCCGGAACGGGCATACGGGACAACTGAAAACAAATAGGAACGCTCACCTTTCAACCGATTGATATCGTTATTCAGAATATTAAACAAATTGTTGGAATACCATTCAGAGGAGGTTCCCCCTTGCTGGGAAGCGATCAGGTCATTGTAGTTTTTAATCTCCCCGATCTGTTCATTCATTTCCTGTTTGTATCTCAGGTAATTGAATTCATCGATCCGGTTGACCACCCGGTTCAATACATCGTATACCTGCGAAGTAAATTTCGTTTCCCGTTCCCGGATAGCATATTTTATCCACAGCCATTGCACAACGACTACTGCCGTAAATGCAGCCATCATCACAACCAAAAGAATTTTAATAATTGTCTTCTTTATCATACTCCAGGAATATCTCCGTAAAAATAGTATTTATTACAAAATAATCAAAATCTGCATGATATGAAAATAAAAAGGGGGTACCGGACAGGTACCCCTAAAAACAACTAAGTAATAAAAACGGGAAAACAAAACCATTTACATGGCTTTACTTTTATTGCAATTTTTCTGCAGTAGTCTTATAAATATTACTTTCCTTATTGGCAATTTCCAATTTTTTGAACAGCTCTCTCTGTAAATCGAGACTATCTTTCAGTTCGTCTTGTAATAAGAAAAGAGACAATTCCATCGTCGGGTTAACTTCGATCAGGTTCTTGACATATTTAGCACGAGCGCGGATATAACGTTGTCTTTGCAACTGATGAACTCCCAACAATACTTCTTCTTCTTTCGATCTTTTGGGTTTTTCCATGATCTTTTTGATTGCTTTGTCGATCGGTTCGATCGGTCCTTCATATTTCTCCTTGAACATTTTTTTCAACTTCGCATATTCCATATCCAGGCCCGAACCTTTCACTTCAATTTGATCGGGGAATTTAATTTTTCCCTGAATCCATATCTGATCTTTACTATCGAGAATAAATTCCAATGTATTTTTTCCTGCCACATCCACCCATACTCTAGCTGGTATTTGCAATGCCTCTGTTTCGAGATCGATATTACCGTCAGTAACATCTTGCTGGGCTAAGATCACCAATCCTTGTTGTCCCGGCATCTCTGCCAACAATTTTACAGTACCCTGTAAACCAATAACTTTCCCTCTGACTTTTACCTTATTAGAATTACATCCGGCTAATAAAAGCGTAAAAGCAATTAAAAATAAACAAATCCTTTTCATTTTCTTATCTCACTTTGTAAATTTTATAGCGCAATTTTCTACAAAGATATAAAAAAACCAAATGAACCAAGAAAATTTAAGAATTTGTTTCGGTTGCAAAAGTTAAAAAGCGTGTACCCTTAAAGCTCCAATGTTTCAAATAATTGCAAAATCTGTCCCGAAGGTCTGGGGGCATTCGAATTTAAAATTTTCCCATCGGGTCCGATCAGGATAAATCTCGGCACACTGATAATCATATAATCTTCTGCAAATTTATCTGCGGCCCCACTAAAGGTATGATTTCCAGCATAGGGATTCTGATGCAGAAAATTTAGCCAGGTATTCTGCTCATCAGCGTTTCTTCCCACCGCGACAGTCAAAAATTGAATATTTTTACCGGCATATTTCTTTTGTAATAAATTCAAATAAGGCAATTCGCTTTTACAAGGTACACACCAAGTCGCCCATACCATGATATACAAATAGGATCCCCGGAAAGCTTCTAAAGTCACTGTTTTCCCCTCGGTATCCCGAAGGGCAAAATCAGGAGCATCGTGTCCCGGTAGAATCTTTTCCCATAATTCTACCATACCGTCGATATAAGCGATTTTATTCGGATCCGTACATTCCTGATGAAAAACGGACAACAAATAATCAGCTCCCTCAATTCCGTTATTTTCACAGATATAATTATAAACGAGCTGAGTCAGTAAGAAACTCTTAATCGTCGGACTATTTACGGTAGCCAGTATATAATCGGCAATCCCGTTGGAATAATTCTCCCATCCCTGAGCACCGCGACTTCCTTGTATATAAACATAATTCAACAAGAAATCACGGTAATCTTTTGCTCCGATCAGCCTTTCATTATTAATCGAGAAAGAGGATAAGAAATCGGAAAAAACACTCCCCGGACGATAGTCTTCGTCCGGATACATATTCCTCCGGAAAGAGGGATACAACGACGCTCTTACAGCAATGGAATATCCGATTCGTTGTTTTTCCAATTCTGTAAAAGAATCGTCAAAATTTTTCGCTTCCAGCAATTTCACCTTTTCATCGATAAGTGCCCTCATCTTCTGCACGAACTCTTCTTCGTTCAGCGCGTAATAGTCTTTATCGAAAAAGACTGCAATCTCCTGTTCTTTCAGGTAGCTATTGATCCCACCCAAACTCCCCCGAAAATACAAAGACCCTGAGAAATTTTTTGCATTCACATAGATTTCCAGATCCTCTCCCGGACTCAGATAAAGATTCAGGGCATTATGTAACATCGTGGCATATCCACCTTTTACCATATCGATCTTACCTGAAAAAAAACCTTGCTGATCCAAGGACAAAGTATAAATGCTGTCGTCTACCAAAATACTGACAATAGAATCTCCGTTCTCAATCCGTCCACTGACTTGTACAACGTCACTTTTCGAACATGAAAACAAAGAAACCAGCACCAATATTAAAACAATTATTTCTTTCATTATTTTTCAGCCAATTATCATCCATAATAAGCCATATTACTCTGATTAGCAAATATAAAACAACAATCGGGAAAAATATGTTAAAGAAAGGCTAAAAGAAAAGATTGTTCTGAATAAGAAAATAAAAAAAGCTGCGGAAATAAAATCCGCAGCTTTATATTGAACTATGGCATTCAACTTATTTTACAATAGCTTGGAAATCAGCATTGTCAAACAATTTAGCGAATTCCATATCAGTAGCAGCTAATTTCTTCATAGAAGCATCTTTGCTACAAGCAGTTTTCAAGTTAGAAAGCACTGCACTATTATCGTTGTTACGGGCAGCGATAACAGCTTTCAGGTAAGAAGCCAAAGCAGAATCATCTTTACCTTCATTCAGTTTTTTAGCAGCTTCGTTATTGTTACCTGCCAGGATATTAGCTAAAGCAGCATTGACACAGTTGCATTTTCCGAAATAGTCTACAGCAGCTTTATAGTCACCTTTCATGATAGCCACGATACCTTTGTTGTAGTTTACTTCGTTGCCAGCACCGGTAGCAGCACCGAACAGTACTTCAGCTTCTTTTACGTTACCGTTGATCAATTCAACAGCACCTAAGTTGTTCTTAATCGTTTTATTGTTTGCAGACAGAGCATTCGCTTTTTCGAAGTCAGCTTTAGCCTGAGCAACTTTACCCGTTTCGAACAGAATCATACCTGCGTCATTGAAACCTCTCCAATCGTTCGGGAATTGTCTCATAGCAGCTTCGTAGATAGCTAATTTATCTCCATTATTATCGAACAGCGTAGCTGCATACAGTAATTCTTCAACATTCAGAGCAGAAGGATTAGATTTTGCCAGGTTACGGATTTCTTCATCCGATTTACCGATGCGTTCTGCATTTACAACAAATTTAGAACGTCTCAGTTTCGGCAGGATTTGTTCAGCCACTACAGAATAAGCAGAAGAAATATTTTTGATTTCTCTTTCTCTTACTTCAGGATCTGAATACATAGCCAGTACACGCAAGATCAATTCTTTGTCGCGGATATTAGATTCTTCCATCGCTTTTTTGAAACCTTCCCAGTCTTCAGCCACAACATATTTTTTGAAGAAATCCAAGTCTTTGTATTCTTCTACTTTATTTTTCTTCATGTTGTTTTTAACGAACTTGTCAGCAGCACCTTCCCGGTTGTTAGCCAAATTCTCGTTAAAAGACATCGGACCATCAGGAGAAGCATAAGACTGAATCTGGATATTTTTCAATTCCATATCTTCTGCAGCTTTCGCATCTTTGATGAATTTTTCCATTGCCTTGATTTCTTTTGAACTCATTTCTTTGGTACGGATCTGAGCAGAATTGATCAAATAATAGATAGCAGCTTCCTGTTCTTCCTTGGTGATTCTTTCGAACTGATCCGCACCGATAGCGATAGCCGGAGCATTATTCACCATAGTAGCGGTAGCAATCACACCATCAGCAATTTTACGGGATTCGTAATCAGCAGATTTTTTACCTTTAGATCCCTGAAATTTCACATACAAGCCGGAAACTCTCATTCCTTCTTCAAAAGGAACGGTTCCACTATAATTGACAGTCTTTTCGGTAGCATAAGGTACAACCTCGTTGTTTCCCTGCACTTTTTCGCCCTGGAAAGTTTTAGGTTCATAAGCTTTTTCTCCACCATTTTGGAATTTTAAAACCGGAGTAGCAACCAAAGTTACTTTCTTGTTAAAATATTTAGCAGGAATAGTAGCATCGATTTTAAGGTCTACTTGGCCACCTTTAGCTTCCAGCATTTCAGGAGTTACCTTATAAGCAATGTTCTTTTCTAATCTTTTCATCTTATTCAGAGATGAACAAGAAGCAACAACAAACCCGGCTAACGCAACGGTAGCAACAGTTTTCAATGTTCTTTTCATAATCACTTTCAAATTTATTCTTAATATTCAAATTGGTTGCTCAATAAGCAAAGCAAATGTATAAAAAAATATTAAAACATTCACTTATCTGGAAAAATATTGAAACTAATCTACATTAATTTTATGCATCACTAACTTTTCTGCTTTTTCGATGGCTTTTTCTATTCCTTCCGGATAGGCCCCTCCCGCAGTTGCGAAGAAAGGTTGTCCGCCTCCGCCACCTTTTATTTCCTGAGCAGCTTCACGCACGATCTGACCGGCATTCAACCCGTAGTCTTCTGCTATACTATTACTGATCATCACGGTCAGGTGAGGCTTCCCGGCATTTACACCTCCCGCAATGAAAATCACTTTTTCATATTCCCCTTTCAGTTGAAAAGCGATATCTTTCGCTTGAGCTGCGGGGATAGACAAATTCGTAATAATCAGATTGATATCCCGGTATACCTTTTTCTCGTTTTTCAACCGTTCTTTCAATAAACGTAAGCTTTCTTTAGCAAATTTTTCAGTTTCCTTTTTTAATCCTTCGTTCTCTTCCAAAACATTCTTTACGCATTCCATCAAATTTTTATTGGATTTGAACATTTTCTCCATTTCCCGGATGATAGCAAAAGAGTTATTGATGTACTCTTCCGCTTTATCGGCTGTGATCGCTTCGATACGACGCACACCGGCAGAAACCGAACTCTCAGACAGAATCTTGAAAAAACCAATTTGTCCGGTAGCCGGAACGTGTGTACCTCCACACAGTTCGACAGATTCCCCGTACTTGATCACCCGGACCAGATCGCCATATTTTTCCCCGAAAATAGCTAAAGCTCCCATAGCTTGTGCCTTAGCCATAGGGACACTGCGATGTTCTTCCAAAGGAATATTCATACGGATCAACCGGTTTACAATGGCAGCAACCTCGGCCAGTTCTTCATCGGTCACTTTCTGGAAATGTGAAAAATCGAACCGTAAATGCTCGTCACTCACATAAGAACCTTTCTGTTCGACATGCTTTCCTAACACTTTCCGCAAAGCATAATCCAGCAGGTGAGTAGCCGAGTGATTATTAGCGGTCAGCACCCGCTTATGTTCATCCACTTTCGCGATGAAAGTCTGGGTTACATCCTCCGGCATCTTCTCCGCCAAATGAATGGTCAGTCCATTTTCTTTCTTAGTATCGATAATCCGGATAGTCTCTTTCTCTCCGATCAGTACTCCGCTATCTCCTACCTGTCCTCCTCCTTCTCCATAGAAAGGAGTAATATTGAATACCAGGTGATAGAGGGTCTTGTTCTTGGTAACTACTTTCCGATAGCGGGTGATTTTCACGTCCACCTCGGTATAATCATATCCTACGAACTCCTGAACATCGTCGTCGATCAATTCGATCCAATCGTCCGTATCTACAGAAGATGCTGAACGGGAACGCTCTTTTTGGGCTTCCATTTCAGCTTTGAATTCCCGGCGGTTAACCACCAACCCTTTCTCCCGCAAGATCAACTCGGTCAAATCGAGTGGGAATCCATAAGTATCGTATAATTCAAAAGCAACATTACCGGGAATCGTCAGAAAATCTTCTGCTTTAGTTTTCTCGATAATCCGATCCAGCAATTTGATACCTTTATCCAATGTCCTCAGGAAGGCATTTTCTTCTTCCCGTATCACTTTTTCAATCAATTCTTGCTGAGCGACCAATTCCGGATAATGTTTTCCCATCACTTCTATCAAAACAGGCACCAACCGGTACATGAAAGCTTCCTTCTGATCCAGGTAAGTATAAGCATATCTCACCGCTCTCCGCAAGATCCGGCGGATCACATAACCTGCTTTCACATTCGAAGGCAATTGCCCGTCTGTAATAGAGAAAGAAATAGTACGCAAATGGTCTGCAATCACCCGCATAGCCACATCGGCATCGTGTGACACCCCATACTTCAAACCGCTAAGCCGGGATATTTCATCGATGATTGGAGTAAAAACATCCGTATCATAATTAGAAGTTTTTCCTTGCACAGCCATACAAAGCCGTTCGAATCCCATTCCTGTATCCACGTGATGATTGGGCAAATTTTCCAGACTTCCGTCCGCTTTCCGGTTGTATTGCATAAATACAAGGTTCCAGATTTCGATCACCAGTGGATTATCCTGATTCACCAGTTCACGACCGGATTTCAATTTTCTCTCCTCCTCGGGCCGGAGGTCGATATGGATTTCAGAACAAGGCCCACAAGGTCCCATATCCCCCATTTCCCAAAAATTATCTTTTTTATTGCCGAAGAGGATTCGATCCTCGGACAAATAATTCATCCAAATTTTACGGGCTTCTGCATCTCCTTCCAGTCCGTCCTCTTTGCTTCCTTCAAAGACAGTAGCGTACAACCGGTTTTTATCCAGTCCCATAACTCCGGTCAGGAATTCCCAGGCAAAAGCAATCGCATCTTCTTTGAAATAATCACCGAACGACCAGTTCCCCAGCATCTCGAACATCGTATGATGGTATGTATCGTGTCCTACCTCTTCCAGATCGTTGTGTTTTCCGGAAACCCGGAGACATTTCTGCGAGTCCGCGACACGCCGGTGTTTGGGATTGATATTCCCAAGAATAATATCTTTGAACTGATTCATTCCTGCGTTTGTAAACATCAACGTAGGATCGTCCTTAATCACCATGGGTGCCGAAGGGACGATGGTATGTCCCTTACTTTCAAAAAAATCCAGAAACTTTTGTCTGATCTCTGCTGATTTCATATTTTTTTAATGAACAAGTTGTAACTATCGTTTTTTGTACTCAGAAGTACAATTAAAAAACGGGATTGTGTTTCCACGTCCTGAACCTGCCCAAGACTGTCTCTCCCGTATCGACGCAAAATAGAATTGCAAAATTAGATTATTTCTTTAACTTTGCATCGAAAATTATCAATTTTATAATAAAAAATGGCGAAAACAGGTTATCGTTTTAATCCCGAAACACTGTCTTATGATAGAATACATGTCTCCGTAAAAAAGAAACTATGGTCGCTGGTCGTAAAATTCTTTTCCAGTTTATCCCTGGCCCTGGTCATCTTTTTGATTGTTTCCGCTATCGTCGATTCTCCGAAAGAAAAGGCGCTGAAAAGAGAAAAAGAAGAAATACTGGCTCAATATCATATTCTGAACAACGAATTGGAGCGTATGGACGAGGTATTGAAAAATCTGGAAACCCGGGATGACAATATCTATCGGGTGATATTCGAGTCCGAACCGATCGACGCTTCTATCCGCCGGGCAGGTTCGGGAGGAGTAAACCGGTATGAGTCCTTGAAAGACATGGACAATGCCGAATTGATCATCAATACCAGCAAAAAACTGGATGAATTATCGAAAGCGCTTTATATCCAAAGTAAATCGTACGATGAAATAGAAACATTGGCGAAAAATAAGATCGAAATGCTGGCATCGATACCGGCCATCTTACCCGTATCACTTAAAGATCCGAGTACCCGTTTTTCTTCCTCCTACGGCTATCGGATGCACCCGATTTATAAAACGGTAAAACTCCATGCCGGGATGGATTTTTCCGGAGCCGTCGGTACGCCGATCTATGCAACGGGAAACGGAAAAGTCGTATATGCAGAAATTCATCAAGGTTATGGAAAATGCGTATTGATCGACCACGGCTTCAATTATCAAACCCTTTACGCTCATATGAGCGCTTACAATGTTAAAGCAGGCCAAAAAGTCAAACGTGGCGATATCATCGGATATATGGGTAATACAGGGATGTCTACCGGGCCTCATATTCATTATGAAGTAAAGAAAAACGGCATTCCTGTCGATCCGATTAACTATTATTTCAACGATTTAACAGCCGATGAATATGATAAACTCGTAACAGAAGCAAACAATAACGGGCAAACCATGGATTAAGCGGCAACTTTATACCTCAGATTATGGAACAGGAGAAACAACCATTAAAAGTATACTACTCAATCGGTGAAGTCGCCGATATGTTCGGAGTGAATACCTCACTGATTCGTTTTTGGGAAAAAGAATTCGACGTCATCAAACCACATAAAAACAAAAAAGGCAACCGCCAGTTTACCAAGGCAGATATCGACAATTTTCACCTGATCTATCATCTGGTCAAAGAAAAAGGCATGACACTCAAAGGTGCTCAGATGAAATTACGGGAAAACAAAGCGGAAACCGAAACCAACTTCGAAGTGGTAAAACGCCTGAAAGCAATCAAGGAAGAATTACTTCAGATTAAAGACCAATTACAATAATCAGGACTTACAGTCCCAAGTACAGACATGCAAAACCAGCAACGGCCCCTATATGTCAGAGACATCCTCTCTATTTTAGAGGACTTCGCTCCTTTGAGTTTACAGGAAAGTTACGATAATGCCGGACTCATCTGTGGCAATCCGGAAGCCGAAATACATTCGGTTCTGTTAAGCACGGATATTACCGAAGAAGTAATCGACGAAGCCGTACAGGGAGGACATGATCTGCTCATCTCCCACCATCCGCTCACTATACAGGGATTAAAAAATCTGCGTCCGGACAGCTATGTAAAACGTTGCCTCATCAAAGCCATTCGGCACAACCTCAATATCTACTCCGCACATACCAATCTGGATGCCGTATTACACGGTGTCAGCGGCAGAATGGCCGACAAACTGGGATTACAAAACCGGAAAATCCTGCAACCGGGCGGTAAATTATTCAGCCTGTGCTTCTACACGCCTGTTTCAAAGGCAGAAGAAGTAAGACAAGCCGTATTAGGAGTAGGCGGAGGCCACATCGGTAATTACAGTCACTGTTCATTCAACCAGAAAGGAGAAGGCACCTTTCACGCCGAGGCAGGCAGTCATCCCTATGTCGGAGTGATCGGGACCCTTCACCGGGAGGAAGAGATAAAAACCGAAATTACGGTCCCTGAATACCTCCTCTCCAAAAGCATAGAGACTTTACTGAAGGTACATCCTTATGAAGAACCGGTATGGAACATCGTTAACCTGGATAATACCAATCCTGTAACGGGTTTCGGAATCATCGGCGAACTCGCCGAGCCAGCCGATAGTCTGACTTTCCTGCAACAGGTAAAAAAGACTTTCCGTTGTAAAGTCGTCCGTCACACTGCAATCTGTAAATCTCAGATCCGGAAAGTAGCCGTCTGCGGCGGTTCCGGTGCCTTCCTCACTTCGGCCGCAATAGCACAGGGAGCCGATATATATATCACCGGAGACTACAAATACCACGATTTCTTCCAGGCAGAAAATCGGTTGATCCTGACAGACATCGGGCATTATGAAAGCGAACAGTTCACAAAAGAGATTTTTTATGAGTTAGTTACAAAAAAAATATCTAACTTTGCGATTCAGTTTTCGAAGGTCGAAACAAATCCCATACATTATTTATAATAGGGTGTTTCTTCCTCTGATGGTTCAAAAATAAATTAGAGTTACTTTATAAATATGGCAACAAACAACGAAAAACTGCAAGAACTTTCTGTCGAAGAAAAATTGCAGCATCTTTACGAGCTACAACGCATTGATACCGAGATCGATAAAATCAAGACATTAAGAGGGGAATTGCCTCTTGAAGTTCAGGACTTGGAAGACGAAATCGCCGGTCTGGAAACCCGTCTTGAAAATTTGAAAAATGAAATCAGTGAAGCTGACAAAAGTGTAACAAACAAAAAACAGGAAATCACCAAGTCGGAAGAGCTGATAAAAAAATATTCAGAGCAATTGGATAATGTCCGTAACAATCGGGAATACGATGCCCTGACCAAAGAAGTCGAATTTCAGAAACTGGAAATCGAATTACAGCAAAAAAGAATCCGGGAAGCTCAAAAACTGAAAGCCGAAAAAGAGGTAAATCTGGAAATTTCCAACAAACAATATACAGAAAAGAAAGCAGATTTAGAAGCGAAGAAAGCGGAACTGGACGACATCATCGCCGAAACCCACAAAGATGAAGAAGCATTGATCAAAAAATCCGAAGAATTATCTCAGAATATCGAAGAGCGTTTGTTGACAGCCTACCGGAAGATCCGCGACAATGCCCGCAACGGTCTGGCAGTCGTCACCGTCGACCGGGATGCTTGTGGAGGTTGTTTCAATAAAATTCCGCCACAGCGGCAATTGGATATCCGTTCCCGGAAAAAAATCATCGTGTGTGAGTATTGCGGACGAATCCTGATTGACAAATATATCTGTGACTATGACGGCAGCATGCAAAAAGCAGATCTCGAATCAGCGATGGAAGCTCAAAAGAAAAAAGGAAGACGAATCAAAAAATCAGAAGAATAAGAAAAGGCTGCATTTGCAGCCTTTTTATTATCATTTTAAATCTAAAATTTCAGGCATGATTGCTACAAATTACAATCCGAAAGCAAGCGAAGAGAAATGGTACAAGTACTGGATGGATCATAAACTATTCCATTCGGAAGTAGATAACAGCAGAGAACCTTACTGCATCGTCATCCCTCCTCCTAACGTCACCGGAGTTCTACACATGGGGCACATGCTGAACAATACAATACAGGATGCTTTGGTACGCCGGGCCCGTCTGTTAGGGAAAAATGCTTGCTGGGTGCCTGGCACGGACCACGCTTCGATAGCCACAGAAGCCAAAGTAGTAGGCAAGCTTCAAAGTGAAGGAATAAAAAAAACCGATCTGACCCGGGATGAATTTTTAAAACACGCCTGGGATTGGACGCATACACACGGCGGAATCATCCTCAAGCAATTGAAACGCCTGGGAGCTTCCTGTGACTGGGATCGTACTGCTTTTACCATGGATGAAGAACGAAGTGAAAGTGTACTGAAAGTTTTTGTCGACCTTTACAACAAGGGACTGATTTACCGGGGAGTACGTATGGTCAACTGGGATCCGAAAGCACTGACCGCTCTTTCCGACGAGGAAGTGGTTTACAAAGAAGAGCATAGTAAATTATACTATCTCCGTTATAAAATAGAAGGCGAAGACGGTTATGCCCTGGTAGCGACCACCCGTCCGGAGACCATCATGGGAGACACTGCTATGTGTATCAATCCCAAAGACCCTAAAAACCAGCATTTACGGGGAAAAAAGGTGATCGTTCCTTTGGTCGGGCGCACGATACCGGTTATCGAAGACGAATATGTCGATATTGAATTCGGTACAGGCTGTTTAAAAGTAACTCCAGCTCATGACGTCAACGACTATATGTTAGGTGAAAAATATCATTTGCCTTCTATCGATATTTTCAATGACAACGGTACGATCAGCGAGCAGGCCGGAATTTATGTCGGCATGGATCGTTTCGACGTACGGGAGCAGATAGAAAAAGATCTGCAAGCAGCAGGGTTACTGGAGAAAGTGGAACCTTACACCAATAATGTCGGTTTTTCGGAACGGACCAATGTGCCCATCGAGCCGAAACTATCTATGCAATGGTTCCTGAAAATGGAACATCTGGCAGAGATCGCTTTATCGCCGGTGATGAACGACGATATCCGTTTCTTCCCTTCTAAGTTCAAAAATACCTACAGACACTGGATGGAAAACATCAAAGACTGGTGTATCAGCCGTCAACTTTGGTGGGGCCACCGGATTCCGGCCTGGTATCTGCCTGAAGGCGGGTATGTCGTCGCTTATAACGAAGAGGAAGCTTTACGCTTAGCCCGGGAGAAAAGTCATAATTCGAATCTGACCATTGCAGATCTACGACAAGATGAAGATTGTCTCGACACTTGGTTTTCTTCCTGGTTATGGCCTATTTCCTTATTCGACGGAATCAACCATCCCGGAAATCCGGAAATCAATTATTACTATCCCACGAACGATCTGGTGACCGGCCCGGACATCATTTTCTTCTGGGTGGCTCGTATGATCATGGCCGGTTATGAATACGAAGGGAAAATGCCGTTCAAAAATGTATATTTCACCGGTATCGTACGGGATAAATTAGGCCGTAAGATGTCTAAATCCCTGGGAAATTCTCCTGATCCGTTGGATTTGATCGACAAATACGGAGCAGATGGGGTACGGGTAGGGATGTTATTATGTGCTCCGGCAGGAGGTGATTTACTGTTCGATGAAAGTCTGCCCGAACAAGGCCGTAATTTCACTACCAAGATGTGGAATGCTTTCAAACTGGTAAAATCCTGGGAGGTAGCCTCCATCGACCAACCGGCCCATTCCCGTTTGGCGTTGGAATGGTTCAACCACCTGTTGGGAAAAGTAAACGAAACGTTGAATACCCAATTCGACCAATACCGGATCTCCGAAGCACTGATGACGGTATACACCACGTTCCGGGACGAATTTTCATCCTGGTTACTGGAAATGATCAAACCAGCGTACGGCCAGCCTATCGATCGGAAAACGTATGAGGAGACGCTGAATGTCTTCGAGCAACTGTTGCAATTACTGCATCCGTTTATGCCATTTATAACAGAAGAGATCTGGCAAACCTTACGCGAACGGCAAGACGGTGAAAGTATCATGATTTCACGACTCCCGAAGGCGACAAGTTATGACGAGAGTTATCTGCAACGCTTTGAAGCGGTAAAAAATATCATCGTAGGTATAAGAAATATCCGGAAACAAAATAATATCGCTTTCAAAGATGCCCTGGAGCTGAAGGTAAAAAAGAACGAACGTTATCCGGCTTCCTTCGATAGTATCATCCGTAAAATGGGAAATATCGGTCAGATCGGATTGGTTAACGAACCGGTCAAAGAAGCCTGGAGTTTTATCGCCGATACCGTCGAATATTTTATTCCGGCACAAGGTGAAGTAAACACAGCCGAAGTAAAAGCCAAACTGGAAGAAGAATTAAACTATACCCGTGGTTTTCTGACTTCAGTGCTGAAAAAACTCAGTAATGAAAAATTCGTCAACGGTGCTCCCGAACAGGTAGTGGCCAACGAACGTAAAAAACAAGCTGATGCAGAAGCTAAAATTGCCGCTATCGAAGCTCAATTAGCTGAGTTGAAGTAAAAAGGAAATATTGACCCAAAAACGAGAGGATTTCAATAAATCCTACCGGACAGATGAGTCGCTTTTCAAGCCTGACCGGCAGGTTCTTCCGGAACTCTGATAAGTGAACTTTCAGTTAATTCCAACAAGTCAAAAAATTTGACTTGTTGGATGCCTTCCGATAATTTACAAGTAGAGAAATCTGTATTCTGAAATTTTAATGATACCTTTGTGCACATAAAACATGGGAATTATGATGAAACTGGTTGTATTAACAGGAGCAGGCATGAGCGCAGAGAGCGGAATCAAAACTTTCCGGGACAGCGACGGTTTATGGGAAAATTACCGGATCGAAGATGTTTGTACCCCTGAAGCATTAGAACGTAATCCGGAATTAGTAAACCATTTTTACAATGAGCGCCGAAAACAGCTCTACGAAGCCCGACCCAATGCCGGTCATAAGGGCCTAGCCGAGTTGGAAAATTATTTCGATGTCCGGATCATCACCCAAAATATCGACGATTTGCACGAACGTGCCGGTAGTAAGCATGTTCTACACTTGCATGGAGAACTGAAGAAAGTGCGAAGCAGTAAAAATCCCGATTCGATTTACGACCTGAAAGGCTGGGAACTGAAACCAGGGACCCGTTGTGAAGACGGCTCATTGTTACGTCCTCATGTAGTTTTCTTCGGAGAGGCAGTACCCAATATCGAACCGGCAACCGATCTGGTTCGTCAGGCAGATATTTTCGTCATTATCGGTACTTCACTGGCCGTTTATCCGGCAGCCAGTCTGTTGCACTATGCCCCCGAAGGTATTCCGGTCTTCGTTATCGATCCTAAGATTCCTCAACAAGCACACCGGATGGGCTATCACCTGATTGAAAAAGGAGCTTCCGAAGGAGTACAAGAATTGAAAAATATCTTACTATCCGAAACTCGTTAAAGCATGAATAAAATAAACCATTATAAAAGCTGAATACAAGTGGGAAGAGGTAAAAAACCATTGTTAGAAAAAGTAGAAATACAAAAAATCGCAGCGGAAGGTAAATCCATTGCTTATATCGACGAAAAAGTGTTATTTGTCCCGAATACGCTTCCGGGAGATATTGTTGATGTTCAAGTCACCCGAAAACGTAAAAATTTTATGGAAGGCATAGTCACCCATACCCATCGGTTCTCGGCCTTACGTATAGCCCCGGCTTGTACCCATTTCGGCATTTGCGGAGGATGCAAATGGCAAAATCTCCCTTACGAAAAACAACTGGAATTCAAACAGCAGGAAATCAACGACAATTTGCAACGCATCGGAAAAATAAAACTACAAAATGTTTATCCGATCATCGGATCTGCCCGCCAACTCTATTACCGCAACAAGCTAGAGTTTACATTTTCGAATAAGCGCTTTCTCACCCGGGAAGAAATCAGCAGGGAAGCGGATATAGAGCGTACTCCGGCTTTAGGATTTCATGTGCCGGGACTGTTCGACAAAGTGGTAGATATCGATCATTGCTGCCTGCAAGGATCGTCTTCCAACGAAATCCGGAATTTCATCAAAACTTATGCCCTGAAAAAAGGTCTTTCGTTTTACGATATCCGGGCCCAGCAAGGTTTCCTGCGCACCCTGATCATCCGAACTGCCTCGACAGGGGAAATCATGGTTATCCTCGCCTTCGGACATGAAGATACTGGAGCACGCGAACAATTATTGGAAACGCTTGTCCGGCAATTCCCACAAATCACCTCCCTGATGTACGTGATCAACGAAAAACTGAACGATAACCTAACCGATCAGGATATGTTCTGTTTTCATGGCCGGGATCATATCTTTGAAGAAATGGAAGGTCTGAAATTCAAGATCGGTCCGAAATCTTTCTATCAGACTAATTCCGAACAAGCCTATAATCTATACAGCAAAACACGCGAATTGGCAGGTTTAACCGGGCAGGAAACTGTCTACGATCTCTACACAGGAACAGGAACGATCGCCAATTTTATCGCCCGTCAGGCCCGGAAAGTGATCGGTATAGAATATGTTCCCGAAGCAATCGAAGATGCTAAAGTCAATTCAGCAATCAACCACATAGATAACACTATTTTTTATGCCGGAGACATGAAAGACGTGCTGAATGCTTCATTCATAAGTAAACATGGACAACCGGATATTATCATCACCGATCCTCCCCGCGCAGGCATGCATCCGGATGTAGTCCAAACGATCCTTCAAGCCTCTCCCGAACGTATTGTCTATGTCAGCTGTAACTCAGCAACCCAGGCCAGAGATTTGCAAATGATGGATTCTGCCTACGAAGTTATAGCTGTTCAACCGGTCGACATGTTTCCACACACTCATCACGTCGAAAACATCGTCCTGCTCAGGAAAAGAGAGTTCTCCCAAACTGATTCGTGTCAGCCCTAGAGCTTTCTAATCGACGGAATCGTTCCTTTTTTGATAGCACACCTATGGTTCTGATTGAGATTTTTCACCGGCACCGTAGGTGCGCTTATGAATATCAATAATTCGTAAGGAACATCGGACCAAAAGCCTGCATGCGGATAAGGGAAGTATCCAAGTCTCCGTCCGGAAGGCAGTTCCCGTACAAACTTGCCGATATAAAACTAATATCCGCTTCTTTGACAGATGTATAAAACGGAGGGATGAAATAAAAAAAGCCATAGCAAACTTCGTCGTGTGGAAATCCGGGTCCAGTTTTTCATCCCCAGTAACAGCTATTCGTCCGGCAGAATTGGTCAGGACCAGGAGCCTGTACAATGGCCATGGTCAATCCGGGAGATGGCAATTTCACCGGAACTGTTGTCAATTCTTCCTTAAAAACAAAAAAGGTAAAAGCACACCCGTACGGCAACTTCTACCTTTTTATATACAACAATACAATCGAACAATTATTTCTCCAGATATGCCCGGATCATCCAAGCCGTTTTTTCCTTTTTCTCGATCATATCTTCCAGGAAATTTGTCGTACCGGCATCATCGGTATCCTCTTCTTTCTCGAGTTGTTCGATGTCCTTACGGATTTCACGAATTAACGTATCATTGTCCTGACTCAGGATAGCCAACATCTGTTTAGCTTCGGGCAGAGGTTCCGATTCACAATGTTCTTTAATGCGGTTGTGCTCCAGATAACCGGCCAACGAACCGATGGGACGTTCGTCCAAAGAACGGATACGTTCTGCAATAGCATCAATATCTTCAATCAACCCATTATACAAATCTTCCATGAAAACATGGTAAGAATGAAAACTTACCCCTTTGACATTCCAATGGTAATTCCACGTCTTTGCCAATAACACAAAATGGTCGGACAGCAAATTATTCAATACTGTTTTGCTGGCTCTCACCATACCTTCATTTAAACCAATATTAGCAGCCATAATAAATATTTTAACAATTAGACTTTATTTATGTATGGCTATATAACGCAATAAATCAGTTTTTGTTACGTAATAAACGATTGAAATAAAAGCCAACGGGACTTTCTCCCCCAACCCGGCAGTTCAAAATATCAGGGCTCAGATCTTTTTCAGCCAATTGGCCAACAAATTAGTCCACTGGTTATGGTATTCGAAATTATTCCGCATTCCCCAGCCATGCCCGCCTTTATCAAAAATATACAATACAGCAGGCACTTTATTCTTTTTCAAAGCCTGATAAAATACGACACTATTCATCGAAGGTACCACTGTATCGTCATCGCTATGAAATAAAAGTGCAGGTGGGGTCTTGGCAGTAACATGTTGTTCGTTCGAGTATTGTGCAATAGCTTCGGCAGAAGGATTCTTACCCAACAGAGCTTCACGAGAACCGCTATGTGTCAACCCGGCAGTCATGGAGATCACTGGATAAAAAAGAATCTGAAAATCAGGCCGGGAACTATATTGCTCCAAACGGTCGGTTGTTCCGCTCTTTCCACTATCGAAATGCGTCGACACGGTAGAGGCCAAATGCCCGCCTGCAGAAAATCCGGCAATTCCAACTTTCGCCGGATCGATACCCCATTCCTCACTACGGCTCCTTACCCACTTCATCGCACGCAAAGCATCGGTCATCGGTATACGATCATGTTGGTTAGGCATCCGATATTTCAATACGATACCTGTAATCCCCTGCTTCACCAGCCACTGTGCAAATTCTTCACCTTCATATCCCATAGCCAGATAAGTATAACCACCTCCCGGACAAATCAAAACAGCCTTGCCCGTATTTTTAGCAGGATCAGGATGAAAAACCAACAGTTCTGCTGTACTATTGTTCGAAATTCCGCCCTGATCATCTACCGTACAGTCCACTTTAATGCCATTATTCTCTTTTACTCCCTGGGGCCATAAAGGAAATACTTCCGGTGTCTGAGCTCCGGCAAGCATAGCACATCCCAAAACAAAACTCAGCAACAAGAATTTCAATCGTTTCATTTTCACAGCTTTAAATATTCTTATTTTACAATTTATAAGGCGAATAAATATAAACATTTTTTATTTTATCCGGTTTTATTTCAGAATCTTCTTTAATTTTTTTTACTTTGTAAAAAAAGAAATCATGTGGCAAAACATAATTTTTGTAGGCCTGGGTTCTATAGTCGGAGGGGTTTCACGTTATTTTATCTCTGAGTGGAGCCGGCATCTATTTCCCTCAAGCTTCCCTTGGGGAACTTTTATTGTAAATATCGCCGGTTGTTTCTTACTCGGTTTGTTAAGTGGTTTTTTCACTTCCCATCCTGCTCCGGTCTATCGTCTCTTTTTTACCGTAGGATTCTGTGGTAGTTTTACTACCTTTTCCACCTTCTCATTCGAAAATCTGCAATTACTAAGCAATAAGGCATATGGTTTATTTTCATTAAATATCGGACTGAGCCTCATTTTAGGCATACTTTTTGCCGGACTGGGATATTTGATGACCAATAAGTGAAAAAAGACAGTAAAACATGGATTTCAGTATTATAGACCCACATACGAACGCAGTTTTTCAGCAAATACTTTCACGTATCCGTCGTCTTCAAAGCGGAGGGACGATCGATAGCCTGCAAGACATCGGCGCTAATACCGATCATCAGATCGGTGCCAGTTACGTTTCCCTGAAAGAATTGGCAGCAGCTTATCCGCCCGATGAAAAATTGGCCCTTTTGTTATGGAATCAAGGACAAAGAGAAGAGCAAATCGTGGCCTGCCTGCTTTTCCCTCAAGATTTAAATAAAGAAAAAATTACGCAATTAGCACCTCACTGTCTCCATTTTGAAATTGCCGGTTATTTAGGTTCGCTTTATTTATATAAACGCTCGGATTTACTTGAATTAGCGGAAGAATGGCTCAATTCAGAAAACCCGTTCATGCAGCTGGCAATCATGACAGCCCTTGCCAGATACCTCATTTTAAATAAAGAGAGTGACAAAATATCTAAAGATTACTTTCGTACTGTTGTCAACCGGAATTATAAAGACAAGTATGTTCAGTTAGCAGCCGAACGCTATCGTTTTAACATTTAATAAATGTTAAAGCTGGCATTTAATGAGTAGTAAGAGATTTTTAATAAGAAAACTTTCTTACTTTTGTGAAGTTATTACGGAAAAAAAGTATTAATAAATCGTTTAATATAAATTTACTACTATGTCAAAATTAGATTTAAGCAAGTATGGCATTACCGATGTGAAAGAAATCCTTCACAATCCTTCTTACGAGGAATTATTCAAAGCCGAAACCGATCCCTCTTTAACCGGATATGAAAAAGGCCAGGTAACCGAATTGGGTGCTGTAAACGTAATGACAGGTATTTATACCGGTCGTTCTCCTAAAGATAAATTCTTTGTAAAAAATGAAGCCAGTGAAAAAACTGTTTGGTGGACTTCAGAAGAATACAAAAACGACAACAAACCTTGTAGCGAAGAAGCTTGGGCCGATCTGAAAGCAAAAGCTGTTAAAGAATTATCAGGTAAAAAATTATACGTTGTCGATACTTTCTGCGGAGCAAACGCAGGTACTCGTTTGAAAGTTCGTTTCATCATGGAAGTTGCGTGGCAGGCTCATTTCGTAAAGAATATGTTTATCCGTCCTACCGAGGAAGAATTGGCCAACTACGGCGAACCGGATTTCGTTTCTTTCAATGCTGCTAAAGCTAAAGTGGACAACTACAAAGAACTGGGCCTGAATTCAGAAACAGCAACTGTATTCAACCTAAGAACCAATGAGCAGGTGATACTGAATACCTGGTACGGCGGAGAAATGAAAAAAGGTATTTTCTCTATCATGAATTACCTGAATCCGTTACGTGGTATCGCTTCTATGCACTGCTCGGCAAACACCGATCTGGAAGGTAAAAACACAGCTATTTTCTTCGGTCTGTCCGGAACCGGTAAAACCACTTTATCGACCGACCCGAAACGTTTGTTGATCGGTGATGACGAACACGGTTGGGATGACGAAGGTGTGTTCAACTACGAAGGCGGTTGCTATGCAAAAGTAATCAATCTGGACAAAGACAGCGAACCGGATATCTACAACGCCATCAAACGTGACGCCCTGTTGGAGAACGTAACTGTAGATGCAAACGGCAAGATCGATTTCAACGACAAATCGGTAACTGAAAACACCCGTGTTTCTTATCCGATCTATCACATCAAGAATATCGTCAAACCGGTATCTAAAGGCCCGGCAGCCAAACAGGTTATCTTCTTGTCAGCCGACGCATTCGGAGTATTGCCTCCGGTATCCATCCTGAACGCAGAACAGACAAAATATTATTTCCTGTCCGGATTTACCGCAAAATTGGCAGGAACAGAGCGTGGAATTACCGAGCCGACACCGACTTTCTCTGCTTGTTTCGGAGCTGCTTTCTTATCACTGCATCCCACCAAATATGCAGAAGAGCTGGTAAAGAAAATGGAAAAATCAGGTGCTAAAGCTTATTTAGTAAACACCGGATGGAACGGTACCGGCAAACGTATTTCTATTAAAGATACCCGTGGTATCATCGATGCCATCCTGGACGGTTCTATCGATAAAGCTCCGACCAAAACGATCCCGTTCTTTGATTTCGTTGTTCCGACCGCTCTGCCGGGCGTAGATCCGAAAATCCTCGATCCCCGCGATACTTATGCTAACGCAAGCGAATGGGAAACCAAAGCAAAAGATCTTTCAGAACGGTTCATCAAAAACTTCAAGAAATTTGAGGGTAATGCTGCCGGTAAAGCTCTGGTTGCTGCAGGACCGAAACTTTAATTACAAGACTCCCGGAAACGGGAGTTTTTTTATAGCTTCCCAAAACCTATCGAAAAAGCATGTAATTTGAAATAAAGCAGAAAACTCACAATAATTCCCGATAATAAAAAATAATAGGGTAAAAACACATATTATCCGAATGCTTCGAGAAGACTTCAGACAACAAATACACTTTAGAAGCATTGTTCGGCTCGAACAATTCACTCCAATTGTGCCCTAAAGAGAAAATTCTATTATGAAAAAAGAGGGTGACTTCACCCTCTTTTTCCTATTATCCCATATATCCCTTCATGATTCCCCGCTTACTATTGCGGACAAACATGATAATTTCATCCCTTTCTCTGGAAGCAGGCATTTCAGCTTCTATTCTTTCGATAGCATCGGAGTTGTTAAGACCCGATTGATAAAGAATGCGGTAAATATCCTGGATTTCATTAATTTTCTCGTTTGAAAACTCCCGACGGCGCAAACCGATAGAATTTACTCCGGCATATGAAAGCGGCAAACGTCCGGCTTTTACATAAGGAGGTACATCTTTTCCAATCAAAGAGCCTCCCTGGATCATCACATGTTTGCCGATATGCACAAACTGATGGACAGCGGTCATTCCTCCCAGAATCGCAAAATCGTCGACGACCACTTCACCTGCCAACTGACAGGCATTGGTGATGATACAATTATTACCGATCTTACAGTCATGAGCGATATGGGCATAAGCCATAATCAAGCAATTATCCCCGATTTCAGTAACTCCTTTAGCAGCAGTGCCCCGATTAACAGTCACACATTCGCGGATAGTCGTATTATCTCCGATTTTTACAATGGTCTTTTCACCTCTGAATTTCAAATCCTGGGGTACAGCAGCAATCACTGCTCCCGGAAAAATTTTACAATTCTTACCGATATGTGCACCTTCCAGAATAGTTACATTCGATCCGATCCGCGTACCTTCTTCTATCACCACATTTTTATCAATCGTCACAAAGGGTTCTATCACCACATTATCAGCAACCTGAGCTTCCGGATGAACATATGCTAACGGTTGTTTCATTCGTTTATTATTTAATGAATACTATATTACCTGAATAAAAAATTTCAGCCTGCAAATATAATTATAAGTTTTTGGTTTTTGCGACCTGAGCCATAAATTCTCCTTCACAAACCAGTTTTTTTCCAACATAAGCATATCCCTTCATCTGCACGATGCCTCTTTTTATAGGTGCTGTAGTGATTAATTTGAAGACCAGTGTGTCACCGGGCACTACTTTATTCCGGAATTTCACCCCGTCGATCTTCATAAAATAAGTCGAGTAGTTTTCGGGATCAGGCACTCCACTCAGCACCAATATACCACCACATTGCGACATCGCTTCCACAATCAACACGCCCGGCATCACCGGCTCATCAGGAAAATGTCCGACAAAATGAGGCTCATTCATGGTCACATTCTTGCAACCGATCACCATGTTTTCAGTTACTTTATAAATCTTATCGACCAATAAAAACGGTGGGCGGTGAGGCAGTAAAGTACGGATCTTATTGATGTCCATCAGCGGAGTGGCATCTAAATCCAGATCTATAGGATAAGCATCGTCTTTCTCTTCAGCCAGAATTTCTTTATAGATCATCTTGGCCATAGAAGTATTTGCTTTATGTCCGGGTCTCTCAGCAATCACCCGGCCTTTGATAAAACGGCCACATAAGGCCAGATCACCGATAACGTCCAATAATTTATGACGGGCAGGCTCATTATCGAAATAAAGTTCCAGATTATTGAGAACACCTTCTTTGATCTGAATATTCCCGTAACCGAACAATTTAGCCAAACGATCGATTTCGGGCTGATCCATCTTACGGTCGACGATGACGATCGCATTACTCAAATCTCCTCCTTTAATCAGATTATTGGCCAGCAACATTTCCACTTCCCGCAGAAATACAAAAGTGCGGCAAGGGGCGATCTCTTTTGCAAAATCAGTAGAAGCTTCCGAATAAGAAGCGAACTGCATCGCCAGATAAGGAGAATCGTAAGCTACCATGGTATTGATAGAATACGTATCATCCGGCAATAATGTAATGCGGGTATCCGAAGCTTCGCAATAAAATTCCATTTTTTTCTTTACTGAAAAATAACGGCGTTCTGCTTGTTGCTCTTCAATCCCAACTTTTTGAATCTCTTCCACATAATAACGGGCACTCCCATCCAAAATCGGAAATTCTTCTCCCGACAGTTCGATCACACAGTTATCTATACCGCAACCGTATAAAGCAGCCATAGCATGCTCTAAAGTATATACTTTGGCTCCGTCTTTTTGCAGACAACTGGCGCGATCTACCAATTCAATATATTTCGCCAGTGCCGGAATCTCGGTTTTCTCTTCGAGATCGACTCTGACAATTTTATATCCGGTATTTTCTGCTGCCGGCTTAAAGGTAGCACATACTTCTTTACCTGTATGCAAACCTTTGCCTTTTAATGAAAATTCTCCTTTTAATGTGTTTTGTTTCACTGACATTATTGTTTTGACTTTAATGTTTGTATTTCTTTTTCCAAATCCCGGAGCTGCCCGTATAATTCAGGTAATTTTCTGAACAGCACATAACATTTCCGATATTTCGAAACATCGAAAGCAGGTGCTCCCATAAATACGGATCCTTCGGGGACATCGTTCGTAACCCCGGATTGAGCGGCAAGCATCGTCTTGTCTTCAATCCTGAGATGTCCGGCAATACCGACCTGTCCGCCGAACATACAATGCGCACCCACCTTAGTTGTTCCGGCAATGCCACACTGAGCCGCCATCACCGTATTTTCTCCCACCACCACATTGTGAGCGATCTGAACCAGATTATCCAGTTTTACGCCTTTTTTTATACGGGTAGACCCCATAGTTGCCCGGTCAATACAAGCATTGGCACCAATCTCCACATTATCTTCAATAACGACATTACCAATCTGTGGCACTTTATTATAATTATCCCCATTGGGAGCAAAACCAAAACCATCTGCGCCGATCACCGTTCCGGCATGGATCGTACATCCACTACCGATCACACAGCCATAATAGATTTTTGCCCCGGCATAGATCGTCGTATGATCACCGATCACAACACCCTCACCGATATAAACCTGAGGATAGATTTTTACATCATTACCGATTTTCGCCCCTTTACCGATATAAGCAAAAGCTCCCACATAAGGAGCTTCACCGATAACCGCCCCTTCACCGATATAAGAAGGTTGTTCGATACCTGTCGGCCGGGAACGCATACTATCGTACATCTGCAACAAAGAAGCGATCGCTTCATAAGCCGAAGGCACCCGGATTAAGGTACAGGGTACCTGTTGTACAGGAGAAAAGTCATGATTCACCAAAACGACAGAAGCAGCTGTCGTATAAATATAGTGTTCATATTTGGGATTTGCCAGAAAGGCCAATGTATTGGGCTTTCCTTCTTCAATTTTAGATACATTATTAACCATCACTTCCCCATCCCCTTCAACTACACCTTTTAATAATGCAGCAATATCTTTCGCCTTGAATTCCATATTTCAAAAATTTCGGCAAACTTACAAATTTTATTTGTAACTCATAAAAATATTACGAATATGTTTCAATTTTAAGAAAAATGAAACATATTCCCCATTGAATCAACCTCATAATTAACAACCACTTATCTCCTCTTCAAACTATAAAGATCAGCTATCCGGAGGATATAACAAAAACGAAGCGACACCGATCTATTTAAAACTACGATTGAAATAGTTACAGGAGTTTCAACGGTTACAAAGGTTTCAGCAGTCAAGTTTAACCGTTGTAACTAAAAACGGTAGTTTAAACCAGATTTATAAACTTTTGCCCTATTTATCCCGCGATTATTTTGTATTTTAATAATTAAGTCGTATATTTGCAGAGGTTTAAAGCCAAAGAGAGGGGACGGATGTCCCCTCTCTTTTGTATCAATCGCAAAACAAAGAGATGAAAACGGAAGAAATCAAACACCTCATAGAACCGGTTCTGACAGAACACCATTTATTTCTGGTCGAATTGAAGATTTCTAAAGACAATGTTATCGAAGTCTTTGTCGATGCTCTGGAAGGAGTCAACATACAGACTTGTATCGCCGTCAGCCGGGAGATCGAATCTTCACTCAACCGGGATGAAGAGGATTTCGAATTGACCGTATCCAGTGCCGGAATAGGTTATCCTTTCAAAGTGGAGCAACAATATCAAAAAAATCTGGGTAAAAGTGTCGAAATAAAGCTGAACGACCATACCAAACTAAATGGTATATTACTTCGTTTCACCCCGGAAGAAATTGTCATCGAACAGGAAGAGAAAAAAATCATCGAAGGAAGCAAACGGAAACAATTGGTAAAAACAGAGCGGACAATTGTCCGAAACGACATCAAAGAAATCAAAGATGTCGTGAAATTTTGAACCGGAAAAACAGATAAAATAAATAATCAATAAAAATAAAAGCTAAAAAGTCGAAATGGAAAATATTAATCTGATAGATTCATTCGCTGAATTTAAAGAATTCAAAAACATAGACCGGGCCACATTGATGAGAGTATTGGAAGATATTTTCAGAAATATGCTGTTGAAAAGATATGGTACGGATGAAAATTTTGACATCATCATCAACATCGACAAAGGTGACCTCGAAATCTGGCGGAATCGTACTGTTGTAGAAGATGACAAACTGGAAAATCCCAATAGCGAGATTACTTTAACCGAAGCGAAAAAAATCGATGAAGATTATGAACTCGGAGAAGAAGTTACGGATGAAGTAAAATTCAAAGACTTCGGCCGCCGTTCTGTATTAGCTTTACGGCAGAATCTCTCCGCCCGTATTCTGGAATTGGAGAAAGACAATGTTTACAATAAATATAAGGATAAAGTCGGACAAATCATTTTGGGTGAAGTCTATCAGGTATGGAAAAAAGAAATGCTGGTCCTGGATGACGAAGGCAATGAATTGATTTTACCCAAACAGGAACAAATCCCGACAGACTTTTTCAAAAAAGGAGATTCCATCAAAGCCGTGGTCATTCGGGTAGAAATGCGGAATTCCAATCCTTACATTATCTTATCGAGAACTTCTCCGGTATTCCTGGAAAGATTATTTGAAAACGAAGTACCTGAAATTTTCGACGGTCTGATCACGATCAAGAACGTAGTCCGGGTACCGGGAGAGAGAGCCAAAGTTGCCGTAGAATCCTACGACGACCGTATCGATCCGGTGGGTGCTTGTGTGGGTATGAAAGGTTCGAGAATACATGGTATTGTCAGAGAGTTGAGAAATGAAAATATCGATGTGATCAATTATACCAATAATTTACAACTCTACATCACTCGTGCTTTAAATCCGGCTAAGATCAAAAATATCGAAATCGACGAAGCCCATAAAAAAGCAAATGTCTACCTCGATCCGGAAGAAGTATCACTGGCTATCGGTAAAGGTGGATTGAACATCAAATTGGCCAGTCAGCTGACCGGTTACGATATCGACGTATATCGCGAACTCGATCAAGCCCAGGAAGAAGATGTCAATCTGGATGAATTCGCCGATGAAATCGAAGGTTGGGTGATCGACGAACTGAAACGTGTCGGCTGTGACACTGCCAAGAGTGTATTAGAACTCAGCGAGTCAGAACTGGAAAGCCGGACAGACCTTGAAATTGAGACCATACGTGAGGTTCTCAATATTTTAAAAGCAGAATTTGAATAATTCTGTATTAACGCTTGTAAATTTGTAATCTCAATATGGCAGTAAGATTAAGTAAAATAGCCCGAGAATTTAACGTAGGTTTATCTACTATTGTAGAGTTCCTGCACAGTAAGGGGATCAAAATATCCTCAGATCCGAATGCAAAGTTAACGGATGAAGATTATGCTTTGGTTGCAAAAGAATTTTCATCTGACAGCCAGGTAAAAAAAGAGTCCTCTCTGGTTGATCTGAAAAATACCAGAAAGAAAAAAGAGACTGTCACGATAGACAACGCTGGCAACATCTCTTCAGGAAACGAAGATACAGAAGAAGAGGAAGAGGAATTCATTTCGATTAAAGATGAAGTGAGATTCGAAAATAAAATTAAGATTGTCGATCATATCGATCTGAATCCGGAGAAAAAAACACAACCGGAACCGGTAGAAGCAAAGGTTGAACAACCGAAAAGAGAAACTCAGGAAGAAATAACCGAAAAAGTGGAAGAACCGAAAGTAACCCGGGTTGAAGTAGAAGAAACTCAGGAAGAAGAAAGAAAAGTAACACCAGAAGTGGAGCCCGAAATTTCCGTACAAATGGAAGAGTCTTCTGAATCCACTCCTTTCAAAGTAGCACAACCTGCGCTGAAAGATGTAAAAGTAGTGGGTACAATCGACCTGGACGCCATCAACCAACGTACCAGACCTCCGAAAAAAAGTAAACAGGAACGGGAACGGGATCGCCGTGAACAGAAAAAAGCCAACAAGCCTTTCGTATCGGCCGCTAAAACCGAACAGCCGGTAGCAAGCCCATCGACAGATATCGTTAATAAGGGAGAAGAGGATGCAGATATCCGTAAAAAACGGAAAAGAATTCATCGTCAGGATGAAAAAATTCAGGTGGAAGCAACTACCATTCCGGCCAAAAATGCCAAAATTGAAGAAAATAAGCGGAAACTGAAAAAGCTGAAGAAAAAGAAAAACGAAAAGACTGAAATCTCCGATGAAGATATCGACAAGCAAATCAAAGATACTTTTGCCCGCTTAGGAAGCAAAGGAAAATCACAGACTGCAAAACACCGTCGGGATAAGCGGGATGCTGCACAGCAAAAGTTACAGGCCGAACTGGAACAAGAAGAAAAGGAAAAGAGCATTCTGAAACTAACGGAATTCGTGACGGTAGCCGAATTGGCAACCATGATGAATATTAGTGTGACAGAGGTTATCTCTGCTTGTATGTCGCTCGGACTTTTTGTATCTATCAACCAACGCTTGGATGCAGAAACGATCAATATTGTTGCCGATGAATTCGGCTATTCGGTTGAATTTGTAAGCATTGAAATTCAGGAAGCCATCGACGAAGAGGAAGAAGATTCCGAAGAGAACCTGTTGCCACGTCCGCCGATTGTCACTGTTATGGGGCACGTCGACCATGGTAAAACCTCTTTATTGGATAGTATTCGTAAAACCAATGTCATCGCAGGTGAAGCCGGTGGTATTACACAGCATATCGGAGCTTACAACGTAAAATTGAGTGACGGCCGGACGATCACTTTCCTGGATACTCCGGGGCACGAAGCATTTACAGCGATGCGTGCCCGTGGTGCTCAAGTGACCGATATCGCTATCATCATCGTCGCTGCCGACGATAACGTCATGCCTCAAACCATCGAGGCGATCAACCACGCCAGTGCTGCGGGAGTACCTATTGTGTTTGCCATCAACAAAATAGATAAACCGGGAGCGAATCCGGACAAAATCCGGGAAGAACTGGCCAATATGAATTATCTGGTGGAAGAATGGGGAGGAAAATACCAATGTCAGGAAATCGCAGCTAAGAAAGGCTTAAATATCGAAGAGTTGCTGGAGAAGGTATTGTTAGAAGCCGAACTTCTGGATATGAAAGCCAATCCTCATAAGAAAGCTACCGGTTCTATCATCGAATCGTCTTTGGACAAAGGACGTGGATATGTAGCTACAGTGCTCGTACAATCCGGAACGCTTAAAGTAGGTGATATTGTGCTTGCCGGCCAGTATTTCGGACACGTCAAAGCCATGTTCAACGAACGGGGAGAAAAAATGGAGAAGGCAGGTCCTTCCGAACCGGCTTTAATATTAGGTTTGAACGGTGCTCCACAGGCAGGTGACAAATTCAATGTAATGGGGAACGAGAAAGAAGCGCGGCAACTTGCCAATAAACGGGAACAGCTCCAGCGTGAACAAGGTCTGCGTACTCAGAAACACATCACTCTGGACGAAATCGGACGCCGTATCGCTATCGGTAATTTCCAGGAATTGAATGTGATTGTTAAAGGCGACGTCGACGGTTCTATCGAAGCGTTGTCCGATTCACTGATCAAGCTGTCTACAGATGAGATCCAGGTGAACATCATTCACAAAGCTGTCGGACAGATTACAGAAGGAGATGTACTACTGGCTGCAGCCTCGAATGCAATCATCGTCGGGTTCCAGGTACGTCCGTCTATGGGCGCCCGTAAACTGGCTGAAAAAGAACAGATAGATATCCGGCTTTATTCTGTCATCTACCAGGCGATCGAAGAATTGAAATCAGCTATGGAAGGTATGCTTTCTCCGGAAATCAAAGAAGAAATCATTGCAACGGTCGAAGTTTTGGAAACCTTCAAAATCTCCAAAGTGGGTACCATCGCCGGTTGTATCGTCCGTGACGGAAAGATCACCCGTACAGCGAAAATCCGGGTTATCCGCGAAGGTATCGTTATTTACACCGGTGTTTTGGGTTCTTTGAAACGTTTTAAGGACGATGTAAAGGAAGTAACCAAAGGATTCGAATGTGGTCTGAATATCGAGAACTACAACGACATCCGGGTCGGAGACATGATCGAAGGATACCAGGAAGTGGAAGTGAAAAAAACACTTTAAATATATCGGACGAGCGACAAACGATTTCCATATTGCTTGCCGCTCTCTATTTTGTTAATCATTAATTAAGGAACATTTAACACCTGTCTAACACTGCTTATCAGGGATTATTTCTTTACTTTGTGATAGATAAAAAACAAAACAATTAATTTTTGAAAAAATGAAGAAGATATTGGTTATAATGGTACTGTTCGCAGCATTTACAACAGGACTGACAGCTCAGGTTTTAAAACCCGTAAAATGGCAAATCACCCAGAAAAAAGTGAGTGACGGAGTATATGATATCATCTGCAAAGCTACTGTAGACGGCGGATGGCATTTATACGACACGAAACTTCCCGAAGGCGGACCTCTGCCAACCACCTTCAATATGGATGAAGATGAAACCAGCGGTATCGAACTGGTAGGTGAATTCAAAGCGACAGAGAAAGCTCTGACCGAACATAGCGAAGCGTTCGATATGGATCTGAAATATTTTATCAATGCCGCTACTTTTGTTCAACGGGTCAAGGTAACCAGCGCAAAAGCTAAATTAGTGGGTTATGTAGAATATATGTCTTGCTCCGGCGGACAATGTACTCCTCCTGCAGAAGCAGATTTCAGTTTTGATTTAACAAAATAAGTACAGGATTCCGATTCCTGCTATAAAAAGAGACAAAGATCCAACCGATATTTTTGTCTCTTTTTTTCATTTTATCCGCTTATATAGTATGAAACATTTCCTGTTGGTTTTTCTGATTTCAGGATATATCCCGGCTTTAGCCCAACCCTGGTTATACCGGGATAATAGTCCGGAATTGGATAGCCTGAGCTTTTTTTTCTTCGGAGACGTCATGCAACACGAACCTCAGATCAGCGGGGCCTGGAATGCAGAGACAGCTGATTACGACTATCTGCCCTGTTTTCAGTACATCACTCCTTATTGGCAAAAAGCCGATTATGTCATCGCCAATCTGGAAACGACTTTATCCGACAGGGGGTATAGTGGTTATCCTCAATTTTGTGCTCCCTGGCAACTTGCCCGTGATTTAAAAGCATGTGGAGTCGACATCCTGACCACCAATAACAATCATTCCTGCGACAAAGGACATCGCGGTATAGCTAAAACCATATACTATCTGGATTCCCTGCAATTCCCCCATACCGGTACCTTTACCGATACAACGGCTTGGCTTACCCGTTCTCCCCTTTATATTCGCCAGGGAAAATTCAAGATTGCCCTGATCAGTTATACTTATGGGACTAACGGTATTCCGGTAACCCACGGCCAGGTCGTTTCCATGATCGATACCTTTCATATGGCCCGCCAAATCGAAAAGGCCCTTTTAGACACGGTTACCAATATCATTGCAGTCATGCACTGGGGTGAAGAGTATTTTACAGCTCCGAATGCAACTCAAAAAAAACTTTCTTCCTGGTTGCACGAACGGGGAGCCGACATCGTCATCGGTTCACACCCACACGTCATCCAACCGATAAGCTATATTCGACACGAACAGGACACACTGGGTGTTACTGTCTTCTCTTTAGGAAATTTTGTATCCAACCAAAGTAAACGATATACAAACGGAGGCTTGGGAGTTCACCTCACTCTTTACCGCCAAAACGGGAAAACCCGTTACCGGATGCAAACCCTCAGTAACTATGTCTATCGTCCACAGGAAGATGGGAAAAGACGTTATTACGTCATCCCCGAACCGGAAGCCCACCGAATCCTCGCCAGCCAGGACTCTTTGCTCTATACCCGATTTTTTCAGGATACCGATTCGATTATCGGTCATATAGCACCGAAATTCCAATTAGAATAGGTGCTCACCGAAATCGACTCCGCAAATATTTTTACCGGAAGGACTTATTTTATGTAATAAAATTTGTAATTTCGTAGAGTTAAAAAATAATAACTTTTAAATTATGAAAATTGCAGTAATTGCACATGATGGAAAAAAAGCCGAAATGGTAGCTTTCCTGAACAGACACATGGACTTTCTGAAATCCGTAGGTACAGAAATCGTAGCTACCGGAACTACAGGGAAACATGCACAGGATGCAGGTTTGGAAGTTGAACGCTTACTATCAGGGCCGTTGGGAGGTGATGCTCAGATTGCCGCATTGGTAGCTGAACACCAAATTGCGATGGTAATTTTCTTTCGGGATCCGCTGGGTAAACACCCACACGAACCGGATGTACAAATGTTAATGCGGGTATGTGACGTTCACAACGTACCTATCGCGACCAATCCAGCCAGCGCTGAAATGATGATTCGGGGATTCCTCGATATGCATCAGAAGTAAAGCCCGGACCCCGGACTTTACTAATGGAAACGTCTTTATCAATCGGCAGATAAAGCCGTTATTCAGAGAAATCTATGAAAACCTTTGCACAAACCATTCTCATCTATTATATTTGTGCAAAATATAAGATTCGGATGATCAGGAAATTTACAGCAATAACGCTTCTTTCTATGGCCAGCATAGTGATGCTTGCTTTTGTTGTATTTCCACATCATCATCACAACGAATATATCTGTTTCGCAACCGCTCACTGCCAGGATGAAGGAGAAAACGAAGAGCACAGTCATGACACAGGCAGTAGCAATCATCGGTGTGTAAAAAATCTTTTTCAAACCCAGATCAACCGGGGCCAAAATGTAGAACATCAGAGCGAAGAAGGAGCCTATCATCATTTTAGCCTCTCGTTGTTTCTTGTTTCCAATATTCTTGAATTCTTATCTTCTGAAGCAGAGCAACAATGTGATTCCGATAGTTATTATCAGGAAAAACTTCATACAGCCTGTTATATATCAGCCTTGGCTGGCCGAGCCCCTCCTTTTACAGTATAGTTTTCTAAATATCAGGGAGATACCCTTCTGATAAACCGGACAGAATTTTATCGTACCGATAAAGCTTAGTTCATAAAATTTATAAAGTCGATACCCCTGCGGGCGTTTTATTTACGGCCGCAGAACGATCGTTAGAAATGAGGTTTGGTATAATCCTCCGAAGAATACGATCCACTTTATAAACTTCAGACAGTGAAAACACAACTTTATCAGCTTTACCAATAAGAATTAACCGAATTAAATATCCATAAATAAAACGATATGAGACTATTTATTATAGCCCTAACTATTTTATCGATGTGTTTTTACGGATGTAAAAATACTCAAAAATCCTCTCATGAACACGAGACAGCCGAGGAGCATGCAGCTCATAACCACGACCATGAACACGAAAATCACGACCATGAACACGAAGGTCACAACCATGAAGAAGAGGAACATGAGAACGGCGAAGGACATAGTGATGAGATTATCTTCACAAAAGCACAGGCAGCCAAAACAGATTTTGAAGTGAAAGAAATACAGCCCGGAACCTTCCACCAGATTATCAAAACGACAGGTCAGGTGCTTCCGGCTCCCGGAGATGAATCGATCATCGTAGCCACCAACAACGGGGTTATTTCCTATGCTAACAATAACCTGGCGGAAGGAAGTATGGTAAAACAAGGACAACCTCTTTTTTACATTACTTCGAAGCACATGGGCGAAGGAGATTATTATACCCGTATCCATGCCAATTACGAAAAAGCCAAAGCCGAATACGAACGAGCTGAAAAATTAGTAAAAGATCAGATTGTTTCTCAAAAAGAATTTGAAAATGCCCGCTTAAATTATCAGAACGCCAAAACCGCTTATGAAGCTATTTCGGGTAAACAATCGGCCAAAGGTGTCGGGATCACCACTCCATTAACCGGTTATCTCAAAAACATCTCTGTCAAAGACGGCGAATATGTTACAGCAGGTCAGGCTATAGCCACTGTATCGCAAAATAAAAAACTGGTTTTACGTGCAGACGTATCTGAAAAATACTATAACTCGCTGAATTCCATCAACAATGCCAACTTTAAAACTCCTTACGATAATCGAGTATATGCTTTACCTGATTTATCCGGGAAATTACTATCTGTCGGTAAGGCAGCCGGAACAAATTCATTTTTTATCCCGGTAACCTTCGAATTCGACAACCGTGGTGATATCATTCCGGGTTCATTCGTCGAAATTTACCTGCTCTCTTATCCCATGGAGAATGTACTGAGCCTTCCGGTATCGGCCTTAACGAACGAAATGGGTAATTTTTATGTATACCGCCAACTCGATGAAGAAGGTTACCAAAAGCAAGAAATCACACTCGGAGCCAACAATGGCAAGGAAGTTCAGGTATTATCAGGCTTAACTCCGGGAGACCGAATCGTTACCCGTGGAGCTTATCAGGTGAAAATGGCTTCAGCCTCTGCTGCTATTCCGGGTCATACCCACGAACATTAAAATGGAGTAACTATGCTAAATAAAATCATACAATATTCATTACACAACCGTTTGTTGGTAATGATTGCAGCAGTAGCCCTGCTGATTTGGGGAAGCATTACAGCCCACAACATGGAAGTGGATGTTTTTCCAGACCTGAATGCTCCGACCGTAGTGGTGATGACCGAAGCTCAAGGGATGGCACCGGAAGAAGTAGAACGGCTGGTGACCTTCCCGGTGGAAACCGCTGTCAACGGAGCCACCGACGTCAGACGTGTACGTTCGTCTTCTACCACAGGTTTCTCGGTCGTATGGGTTGAATTCGAATGGGGCACGAATATTTATACAGCCCGGCAGATTGTATCGGAAAAGCTGGCAACCCTGGGAGAAGCACTTCCTGATAATGTCGGTACTCCCACCCTGGGCCCCCAATCTTCGATCCTGGGTGAAATGATGATTATCGGTCTGACTGCCGACAGTACTTCTTTACAGGATTTACGTACAATAGCCGATTGGACCATCCGACCGCGCTTACTCTCGACCGGAGGAGTTGCCCAAGTGGCCGTTATCGGAGGCGACATCAAAGAGTATCAGATATTGCTCGATCCGGCCCGTATGAAGTATTACAATATCGGATTGGACGAGGTCCTGCCGGTAGTAGAAAATATGAACCAAAATGCCACCGGAGGTATCCTTTACGAATACGGAAATGAATATATCATACAGGGAGTTATGGCAACCACCCGGGTCGAGGAAATAGGTAAAGCCGTCATTAAAACCGTCGACGATTTTCCTATCACATTGGCTGATATTGCAAACGTTCAGATCGGAGCTAAAACACCTAAATTAGGAGTTGCTTCAGAAAAAGGTAAACCGGCAGTGCTGGTTACCGTCACCAAACAACCCGGCACCAACACCCTCGAACTAACCGACAAACTGGATGCCTCTATCCAGGAACTTCGTAAAACTTTACCGGAAGACGTCGAGGTTTCGACAGACATTTTCAGGCAATCCCGTTTTATCAACAGTTCGATCCACAACATCCAGGAAGCTTTACTGGAAGGAGCTGTTTTTGTGATTGTGGTGTTGTTCTTTTTCCTGATGAATTTCCGGACCACGATCATTTCCCTCGTCGCTCTTCCTTTGTCTATGTTGATGGCAATCCTGGTGATGCATGCTTTGGGGTTGACAATCAATACTATGAGTTTAGGAGGTTTGGCTATTGCTATCGGCTCGTTGGTCGACGATGCGATTGTGGATGTGGAAAATGTATATAAACGCTTACGCGAAAACCGATTCAAACCCGCCACAGAACGACGCCCGACCATCGAAATTGTTTTCGAAGGTTCGAAAGAAGTCCGGATGCCTATCCTGAACTCTACGTTGATCATCGTGGCTTGTTTTCTTCCTTTATTTTTCCTTTCGGGCATGGAAGGCAGAATGCTGATACCGCTGGGTATTGCTTTCGTTGTCGCCCTGTTTGCTTCGACCGTCATCGCTTTGACACTGACTCCGGTATTATGTAGTTATATGCTGACTACCGAAAAAGCATTGAAAAAAAGCGAAAAGGAGCCATTTATCTCCCGCAGCTTAAAAAAGGTATACCGAAAATCGTTAAACTGGGCACTGCATTACAAAAAAATAGTGATCGGTACAGCTGCCACCCTACTGGTTTTATCGCTGATCATCCTATTCAGTTTAGGACGTAGCTTCTTGCCTCCTTTCAACGAAGGTTCGCTGACCATCAATATCAGTACCATGCCGGGTATCTCACTTGAAGAGTCGGACCGTATGGGTGGATTAGCCGAAAAGATTCTCCTGGGGATTCCGGAAATTCAAACTGTGGCACGTAAGACAGGACGTGCCGAGCTAGATGAACATGCACTGGGAGTAAATACCTCCGAAATCGAAGCACCTTTCGAGTTACAAGACCGGGACAGAGATGAATTTCTGGCTGATGTACGAAAACAATTGGGTGAACTGAAAGGAGCCAATATCGAAATCGGTCAACCGATCTCCCACCGTATCGACGCCATGCTTTCCGGAACGAAAGCCAACATTGCGATCAAACTATTCGGTAATGACCTGAATAAACTGTATAGCTTGGGAAGTGAAATCAAAAATTCTATACAAGGAATCGACGGTATTGCGGACCTGACTCTGGAACAACAGATCGAACGTCCTCAGTTACAGATTCTTCCTAAACGGGACATGTTGGCCAGGTATGGTATTACTCTACCGGAATTTTCCGAATTTATCAATGTCGCTCTGGCCGGGAAAGTAGTTTCACAAGTGAATGAAGGTGGAAAAATCTTCGACCTGACCATTAAAGTAGCCGACCATGACCGGGATAGCATGGAAGAAATCGGTGAACTCATGCTGGATGCCGATGGACGTAAAGTGCCCCTGCATTATGTAGCGGAAGTACTTCCCCTATCCGGGCCCAACACCATCAGCCGGGAGAATGTACAACGTAAGATCGTCGTTTCTGCCAATGTTGCCGGCAGGGATTTGAAAGGCGTAGTCAACGATATCCAAAAAACAGTAGACGAACAAATCTCTCTACCGGAAGGTTATCACATCGAGTATGGCGGACAGTTCGAAAGTGAAGCAGCTGCTTCCCGAACTTTATTCCTGACTTCCCTGATCTCCATCCTACTGATATTCTTGATTTTGTATCATGAATTCCGGAGTTTACCTTTATCCGGTATCATCATGTTGAATCTGCCCTTAGCCATCATCGGAGGAGTGATCAGTATCTGGTTTACCTCAGGGGTAATCAGTATCCCTTCTATCATCGGATTCATTTCCCTATTCGGTATCGCTACCCGTAACGGAATACTACTGGTATCCCACTACAATCATTTACGGGAAGAAGGTCTGAATCTGAGGGAAAGTATTATTCAAGGTTCTTTGGACCGGCTCAATCCGATTCTGATGACAGCCTTAACCTCTGCACTGGCTTTAATTCCGTTGGCTGTGGGTGGGGATCTTCCGGGAAATGAAATCCAAAGCCCTATGGCACAGGTGATATTAGGAGGATTATTAAGCTCCACTCTGCTAAACGGATTTGTAGTCCCTATCGTATATTTTCTGTTGAACCGGAAAAAAGAAGCATCAATAGTAACCCCTCAGGAGATACAAGCCGATTTATAAATTTACAATTCATCATTATGAAAAAATACATATACATCCTTTGCCTGTCTCTGATCGTCACTCTCCCTGTATTTTCCCAATCGGGAATCAAGGAAGTGCTTAAAAATATCGAGATAAACAATCCCACCTTACAAGCAGGCATGCAACTAAACCAAGCACAAAAGCTGGAAGCACGGACGGGGATTTTTTTACCCAACCCGACAGTCGAATTAAATCAATTGTGGGCCGACCGTAGTGTAGGCGGAAATGCCAACGAATTAGCCGTCGTACAGAGTTTCGACTTCCCTACGGTCTATGCCAATAAAAACAAATTGGCCAAATTGAAATCTGCAACTTCCGATCTCCAATATGCAGCCACCCGTCAGGAGATCTTACTGACAGCACAACAGACCTGCCAGGAGATCATATACTTACGCAAACAAAAACAGTTATTGGACCAACGGCTGAAAAATGCGGAAAAACTAGCAGAATTGTATCGTCAACGTTTTGCGAATGGTGATGCCAACCGATTAGAATACAACAAAATTCAATTAGAAAAGATTAATGCCAATAATGCCAGCCGACTCAATAACTCGGCTTTGCGGGCTCAATTGGAGAAATTACAGGCACTGAACGGTGGCCACCCCCTCGATTTCGAAGCAACGGACTACCCACAGACTCAGGTTCTACCGGACTATTCCAGTCTGGAATCGGAGTATCTGGCCGCTGATCCCACATTAAAAAGTCTACGCAGCGAATCCGAATCCGCCCGACGGGAGATCAAAGTAAACCGGGCCCTGACTTTACCTAAATTCGATCTGGGTTACCGTCGTAACGGGGGTAGTGAATCAAAGATGAACGGTTTCAAAATCGGCCTTTCGATTCCGCTTTGGGAAAATAGAAACACGGTTAAACAAGCAAAAGCACAAGCCGAATATACGGTTACCAATATCTTAGCCAATCAACAGACCCTGAAAGCTACCCTCCGGGAACTATACCTGCAAGCCGAAGCTTTGGCAAACTCCCGGAATGAATATGCAGAGGCTCTTTCCAGCCAACGGACCGACGAATTACTCAATAAGGCTCTCGAAACCGGGCAGATATCCATGATCGATTATTTTGTAGAGATCACTCTGCTTTACGATAGTATGCAAAACTATTTGGATGTAGAAAAAGAATATCAGAATGCAGTGGCCCAACTATTACAATATCAATTGTAATAAGTTTTAAAGTCCCCCAACCTGCCGGCGCGTTTTTACAACCACTAGTGCTGCTGTAAAAACGCGCCGGCAGAGTTCAAAAAACTTTAGGAAGCAATTACTCCAGATTTTAATAATTACAGGGGGCACAAAAGTTGCAAGAAATTCAGCATCAAGGCAATTACCGCTATACGGCTATCCCCCTAATAACTCATCAAACACAGGTCAGCAATTCCCTCATCTGATGAATGACAGGAGCTTTTTTCTGCAGGCGTTCTTCATTGTTATGCCCTCCTGCAAATAAGATACAATCGAACCCCAAAGCGTCGGCCACCTCGGCATCGTGAATAGTATCTCCAACCATCAGGGTGTCTTCGGGTACAATCGGACAAGTCTGTAACATTTGCTGTCCCCGTTCGATCTTGCCGGCCGCATAAATATCATTCGCCCCACAAGCGCGGTCAAAACGGGAATCGATCTGAAAATGCCGGAGCATCTGTTGCAACAAATCTTCCCGAAGAGCAGACAGGACATACTGTTTTACACCGGTTTGCTGTATGCCTGCCAGCACCTCTCTTACTCCTTCGTTCAATCCCACTTCGCCGGCATATTTATCATAGGTCTCGACAAAATCGACAGACAGTTCATGAAAAGATTCTTTCTCCATATCGAATCCGACCCGATCATAAAAGTCTATGACCGGAAAACCGAATTTTTCTTTATAATCTTCTACAGAAAGCAATGGCAAACCTCTTCTCCCGAGCATATCGTTCAACGTATTCACACCGACTTTCACATCATTCAATAAAGTACCGTTCCAATCCCACACGACATTTTTATACTTCATAAATTTATCTTTAATCCCTATTATTTATTCCTCTTCTTCTACAGGCTTATAAAAAGCTTCCGCTCCAAGCCAATCCAATTTTTTCCGCGCCACTTCTTCCGGGTAAATCATATACACCACATCAGCCTCGGTCGCCAACTCATTTTTTTCATTGAAAAGCTCCACGTGAGCGGTCACCAACCGTCTTGCCACTTCGGTCACCTTGGCTCTCAACCAAATTTCTCCCTGATCTGTCCGGACAGGCCGTCGGTATTTCACCTGCATTTCTGTTGTCACACCAGCTGTTTTTTCATGAGAAAAGATTGCCCAACTGGCAATCTCATCGATCAGTGTCGCCTGTATCCCTCCATGCAAAACATGAAAAAAGCCCTGATAATTCTCCGAGGGCACCCAATGGCAGGTGATATATTCACCTTCATCCACAAACTTACATTTCAGTCCATACGGATTTGTCGGCGAACAACCGAAACAATTGTATCCCTCCAAATCCGCATAGGCATTATACATTTTCCGTTTTTCCATTTTACGTTCCGATTATCGAACCGTAAAATTAACGCATTTTTCTAAGAATTATTATTTATCTTATATTTTTCAGGTATCTAATCAAACAATCCGGCACAAAAATCTTTCAATTTCTCTCCTCGCAAATTCTTTGCAATAATCTTTCCATCCGGATCCAAAACCCAAATAGCCGGTATTCCGACAATCCCATACAATGCATACACCTGTTTTCTATTATTTCCCGACAAGATACCTTGATTCCAAACCATCCCGTCTTGTTCTATCGCCTGTATCCAAGCCTGTTCGTTCTTATCCGAAGAAACAGAAAAAACATCCAATCCCCGATCATGATACCGATCATATAATTCCTTCACATGTTTTGTCTCGGCACGACACGGCATGCACCAAGAAGCCCAAAAATCCAAAATCACATATTTTCCCCGCAAATCGGCTAAAGAGAGAGAATCCCCATTCAACGTAATCGCAGTAAATAATGGCGCCACCGCTCCGGGAGCCACCCGCCTTAACACATCGGCCCGATTCTTCATGTCTAAATAATAACGATGATCCGACAACGACGGATCGAATTTCCTCAACAAAGCATCGATCTCATCGCTCCCCATAGCCAAAAACCTTTTCCAAAAAACATATAAAGCTGCTAAGGAATTCCCATCGCCAATCAATTTTTCCTGACACCGGAACATCTTTTCCCCAGACTCTTTCAAAATTCTTTTCTGTTCGGCAACTCTCTGCTCTTCCTCCAAAACCTGTATACCCGGGCCGAACATTTCTTTATCACGCTGTTGCATAATTTCCTCTTCCATCTTCCGATACCTCCACCATTCATCATTTCCTCTCGTACCCGAAGCTCTCGAAAAGAAAATAGAATCCGCATGCCCTTCAACCCGCACCGTGCCTTTCTCTGCAAAAACAATAGCCCGTCCGGGAAGATCTCCGAACTGCAATTCATAC
>NZ_LARE01000124.1:0-2676 GCF_000980245.1 Odoribacter sp. N15.MGS-14 | reverse complement strand
TTTTCTCCAATGTAAGGTATATTTTAATATTCCGTTTCGAGTGTGAAATGATATCGTCGTTTTGTTTGGCTCTACAAAAGAAGTTATTACATACGTTGTTGCTAAAGTTGCATGTCCACATAAATCAATTTCCATTTTTTGGTAACCCACCCGAAGTTTATATTGCTCGTTTTCTTTCACCACAAACGCTGTTTCTAAAAGCTTATTTTCCATAGCTATTTCTATCATTAAATTATCAGGTAACCATTTTCTATCAAACAAATGGCTGCCGGATTTCCTCGAAAAACCTTTTTTGTAAAATCTCTATAATAAGTTTAGGTTTAAAAAACTGACACACATAAATGACATTGACCTTATATAAGGCTTTAGTAGGATTAGTGTTTCATAGTACTTGTTCAAGTGACAATTTAGTGCAAGGTGCAAGTATATATTTATATATATAGCTTGCACCTTGCACTAACCGCAGAATATTTATTTTCAATGATTTGCATATTTCAAAAGAAAGCCATATCTTTGAACCCGAAAGTTAGGCAGACAAACAGCAGTCAAAGTTGGACAGGCTTCACGGTTGAAAATCGTTACTGTTTCGTTACCTATTTGAAATTTTGAAATCAAAGTAGCTGAAATATAAGCGGTTAGAGTTGTAGGTTCGAATCCCTCCCTCTCCGCTGAACTAACCGGACACTACCGGACAAAGAACAGCCAAGTCCCACAAATTCAACGATTTGTGGGACTTTTTTATCCCCTTATGTCTGCCCTGGACACCATTTAGAAGAAAGGACAGGTAATCCTGACCGGAGTACGGATTCCCGGGTTACTTGATCGGATTGTTTCTACAAAATACTGATTTCTAAAATGATTCCTAATGTAAGGAGGCAGAAAACATCTGTTTCGTAGGAGTTCATGTTTTTTAGGTCACAGTGCGTTTTCCATAAAGTGATAACGTGAGTCTCCGGTGTTCGTGTTTGGTGATCAACAGAAGCGACCGGGTCGATAATTCCGATTACCGGAGACGAATTAGTAACAGAATAATTCTACTTTTTGTTTTATAGTTGTATTTAAGACACTTATGGAAAAATTGTACAGTAGATTTGTTATATTTTTGTTAAAATAGTAACTGAAAATCTGTCGAAAAGTACAATATTTTCATTTTTTCGGATGTTTGTGCTATAGATGTTCCGAAATATCCGCCACATTTGTAAAAGAAATTTAAAAACAAAACCGTCGTTCTCTATACTATTTATTAAATAGATGATAATGATCAAGTGGGTAATCAAAGATAAACGTTCGATTAAATCAGTCGAAAGTTTATAAAGTCCATAAAGTTTATAAAGTTCCTGGACCCTGAGGCCGCTTGGTTAATTAACAATTATCAAATGACATTTGACAATATATCTCCAAACCTATGGTTTCTTTTTTATTTGTCTGATAATCAATGATTATATTTTTATTCTAATTCTCATTTTTCTTTTCTTATTTTTTTCTAATGGAAACGAAACTTTCAGGTAATTGTCAATTGTCGATTATCGTCTGTCAATTATTCTTTTGGTAGAAATCCGCCAAAAGAATCGAACATTTTTTTTGTCACTTTTTAATAAGTGTTTCTTTTACAAGAATAGATCGCTAATGGGTTTACATTTAATAATAAATACAATGCCTATGAAAAAGAGCCGTTTTTCTACATGAGTGGTGAAATCGTTTGCTGGTGTTATGCAAACGTTTTTGTACCTGAAAACATATTTTGAAATCAAAACCAAATCAGTTTATGGAAAAATTTGTCAAGAATTTAAAAAGGGGAGGTCTACCGACCCGGTGTTGGCTTTATATGCTGATACTTCTTTTATCATTTGGATTGCCTGCAAGTATATTTGCTCAGACAGATCTGGTAAAGGTGACTGGAACAGTGACGGATGAAACGAATCAGCCTGTTCCTGGCGTGAATGTATTGTTGAAAGGAAGTTCGAATATTGGGACTGTGACGGATATTGAAGGAAAGTACACGTTGAATATACCCAAAGACGCTACTTTGATTTTCAAATTTGTCGGCTATAAGACGACAGAGGTGGCGGTAAACGGAAAAACAACGGTGAACCTGAGTATTCAGCCGGATGTCAAGCAGTTGGAAGATGTGGTTGTAATCGGTTATCAGGCGATTAAGAGAGAGAAATCGACTGCTGCAATCGCCAGTGTGGCCGGGGAAAAGATTGAGAATATTCCGGTCCCCAGTGTGGAAATGGCTTTACAAGGAAAAGTGGCCGGTTTGAATGTGTTGAATATTACCGGAGAACCCGGTGCAAAGGGGATTGTCACTTTACGTGGGAATACCAGTATTGCCAGCCAGGATTCGCGAAGTACTCCTTTGTATGTGGTGGATGGAATTGTGATGGACGAAGGCGACTTAGGCCAGATCGACCTGACGGGGACTAACCCGATTGCCGGGATCAATCCCAATGATATCGAATCGATCGATGTGTTGAAAGATGCTTCGGCATCGGCCATTTATGGAGCCCGTGCGGCTAATGGGGTAATTATCATCAAAACCAAAACTCCGAAGGCAGGTAAACCTCAGGTTCGCTTGAACGGCTATTATGGGGTGGCTATGAAACCGACAATGCGTTCGACTTTGGTTGGTACTGCCGAACGCCATTTAAAGATGGATCTGATTTATCAGTATTT
>NZ_LARE01000018.1:0-55340 GCF_000980245.1 Odoribacter sp. N15.MGS-14 | reverse complement strand
ACCGGGGGGATCCACCTCTTTCCATTCCGAACAGAGAAGTTAAGCCCCTGAGTGCCGATGGTACTGCCTTATGGTGGGAGAGTAGGTTGGCGCCGAATTGTGAAAGCGAGTTACGAAAGTGACTCGCTTTTTTTTCGGACATCCAGGGGCGGGTCTTTGGCGATCAATCGCTTCCCTCCCCCGTGAACTATAGTGTTTCGATGGTGAACAGTTGGTGAGGATCGAGTTTAAGGGTGGCGAAACCTTTCGCAGAAGTTGACAAGTCGGCGGGGAGATGGCGGTTCATATATTCCCGGTTGTTGGGATCGAAACTGACTTTCCAGCCTTTTCCGGCTTTATTTTTTAAGTAAAAACACATGTTTTCCGGATCGCCTTGCTGGTAACGGTGTGTACCCGGTGTGCAACCGGTGATAAACATCGCTCCGTCGATCGGACAATTTTGCATTTCTGCCGTTAAAGTATACGCTTGGGGATCTTCCTGCTGATTGTATAATTGTTGCATTACCTGAGTTGCCCCCAAAACTCCTAAAGCTAAGCCGGGACAGATATGTCCATGGAATTGTGCAGCTTTTAATAATAACTCATCGGTTTCATTCTGCATGATATTTCGGACAATGTCGATGCGGGGCGAATCTGCCTGAATGGTTTGGTGAACATGTTTTTGGTCGAAGACAGAGGTATCGCAATATTTAATATCGATCACCGGAGAACCGTCTAAAGCATCGGCTCCTTCGACATACAATTTGCTACCTTCCCGCCGAATCAGTTTTACGGTAGTTATTCCCAGATGGTTCGGGCGTTTGGGGGAACGGGAAGCAAATACACCTTTCATTTCACCGGAACGGATGCGGGTGACCAGTTCGGTACGCTTTTCATGATGAAAAGAAAATACAAGATCGAGGTATTCAGCTTGTTCTATATCCTGTAAACCTTCCGAATATTCGGGAAGAATCTCGATTTCTGAAATTTCTTTTTTTATAAACTCAGGTGCTTGGCTGGTGGTACATGTATTATGTACGAAACCGATAGGTTCTAGAACAATCATAGTCACAATAGGTAAAAGATTCGTGGTAAAATGTAAAAAATTCATTATTTTTTATTTTATTGAGGTATTATACAGATACAATCGTTATGACGGAGGATATCGACCTGGATGTCGTAAAGGTTTTCTATATTTTCCGGAGTATAGACGGATTGCATACCGGAGGCGAAGATCCGGCCCTGTTTCAGCATAAGTGCCTTATTGCAAAAGCGGGCAGCCATATTGATATCGTGGATGGTAATAATAACCAGGATACCTTCTTGGGTCAGTTGCCGCAATAGTTTCATCACTTTCATCTGATGATTGATATCCAGGTTGGCGATAGGTTCGTCCAATAGCAGGATGGAGGGCTGTTGGGCTAAAGCTCTGGCAATGAATACTCTTTGTTGTTGTCCGCCACTCAGGGTGTTCAGATTACGCATAGCGACTTCATCCAGTTCGAGACGGGTGAGTAGCCGGCTGACCAATTCCATATCTTCCGGAGCCGGTCTGCTGTGAATATACGGCTTACGTCCCAATAGTACCGTATCGAACACATTGATCCCGCTGATCGAGTCTGTTGATTGGGGAATATAGGCGACTATCCTGGAGAGTTTCGACGCAGAAAGGGCTGAGAGGGAAATATTCCCGATTTCGATATGGCCTGTATTGATTTTCAATATCCGGCTGATACATTTCAGGAGAGTACTTTTCCCCGAGCCGTTTTGTCCGATGATCGCCAGCATATCACCTGCTCCTGCCTCGAAGGAGATATCCTGTAATGCCCGGAAGCCACTGTAACTGAACGATAGGTCTTTGACTTTAATTTGTATCATATCTTTAGATTTTACTGAGTTATCTTTTTTTCCGGGTCAGGAGGAATAAAAACAAAGGGACCCCTAAAAATGAGGTCAGTATACCGACCGGTAGAATGATCGGGGAGAGGATCGTGCGGGCGACCGTGTCACACAGTAACAGAAACATTCCTCCGAAGATTGCAGAACCGGGAATTAAAAATTCTTCGTTATCTCCGATGCATTTCCTGACGATGTGGGGAACGACGAGTCCGACAAAGGCGATCACTCCGAAAAAAGACACAGCTACGGCAGTGATCAGCGAGGTGACGACCATCCCGGTCATCCGGGTATGTTGCGGATAGACACCCATACTCTGTGCATAATCGTCGCCTGAACAAAGCACCTTATAGTCCCAGCGTTTCAGATAGAAGTAGATCAGGGCCGGAATCAGTGCGACGATTAAAAAGAGTAATTTCGACCAGTCACTACGTCCCAGATCGCCGAAGTTCCAGAAAACGATCGAAGCCAACTGTACGTTGTTCGCTACGTATTGCATGACCGCAATGCCGGCACCGAACAGGGAGTTAATGATCACTCCCGAAAGGATGATCGTTTCGACCGAGGCCTGTTTGCCCCTGATGATGATCAGAATGATAGCCAATCCCAACAGACTGCCTAAGAAGGCTGAAAGGGTAATGACATATGGATTGGTGATCATAAAGAGGTCTGAAGACCGGGTAATGCCGGCTCCGGCTCCCAGAAATACAATCCCGAACGAGGCTCCGAAGGCTGCTGCATTGGATATCCCCAGCGTATAGGGGGAGGCCAGGGGATTGCGTAACAAAATTTGCATGATCGCTCCTGATAGCGATAGGATAATCCCGGTAATTACGGCTGCCAGCATACGTGGTAACCGGATATTTAACAAGATCTGCCGGTTCATTTCCGTGCCTTCGTTTTGTACGATCGCCCATAGCTCCTGCCAACCGATTCGGTGTGAACCGATGATCAGGGAGACGATACCGGTAACGGCCAATAATAAAACCATCGCAGAGATAAAGCGGCGGTTTCTGGCCCGGTACCTTTTATATTGTGTTAAAACTTCGTTACTCATGATTTTCTTTTCCGTCGAAAATATTTTGGTAGGGACCCCAATGTTGGATCAAAGAATCTGCAATCGGAGCTCCGACGAACATCGTCATAATTTCGTCGGTTTTGCCGCGCATCGTTATTTCCCCGAAGTGTTCCGGGAAAAGTACTTTACCGGCATACCAGGCATTGACTAGCATGACGTCGAAATTGGAATGATGGTTGTTATAGGGCCAAAGGGTATAAATCTGTTTGTTTTCATAGGCTTTAAGCAGGCGGTTGAGTCCCTGACGGGTTTTAAAATCTTCCTGTACCAATGGCCAACCGCCGACATCGATAAAGATCACATCGGGATTCCAGTCGATCAGTTGTTCCCAGTCGATATAGGTCCCTGTTATCGGGGATACGTAGGTCGAATCGAGTTCAGAAGCCACATTGTCGGCTTCCAGATAATCCAGGGCAGCATAATAAGGATCTGTAGAAGTGATACCCTTTTGTCCTTTATAGGAAATGCCGCCGACATAGACTTTGGCAGATTTATCTGTACCGGCGGTTCGGGCTTGAAGATCTGCAATCTGCTCATCGATAAAACCGATCAGCGAATCGACCTTGTCTTCGGTATGCAGGACCTGGCCGATCAGTTGAAGTGAATTGTAAAATGTCGGACGGTTTCTACCCAGATCACCGTATTCAATGGTAAATACGGGAATTCCCGTCTGTTTCTGCAGAGCATCCGCCTCTCCGGCAGTGGTCGAAGTCATAAATATCACATCCGGTCCGGCTGCCATAATGAGTTCTGGATCTCCCCCCATACCCGGACCGATGATCGGTAGCCTGGCCAGATCGGGATGGGCGAAAATATGAGTAAATTCATTGGGACGTGTTTCCTGTTCTTCCACTCCGCAAATCAACGGGGCTCCTCCCGCATAAGTAACCAACCGGATCGCGGAAGACCGGATACAGACCAGTTGACGGATCGTATCGGGCAGCGCCACTTCCCTTTGTAATGCATCGGTTAAAAGCCGGGTAGGACGCTTGTTTTTAACGTTCTGCCCCTTACACGAAAACAGGAGAAGACTGACAATAAATAAATAGTGCAACCATTTCATATATCGTGATTTTTATCGGTTGATGTTAACAGCCACTTTGATATTCATTAAACGACCGGCGGACATATAATCTTTGGTGTTCATGTGTCTGTTGTCGAACATATTGATGATTTCCCCACCGACATAAAGCCGGTGGTCGAAAAACCATTTGGATACCTGTGCATCCCAAATCGTAAAGCCATCGATGGCTGCCGAATTATCTTCGGTGGTATATTGTTTGGATTTATATCGTCCCCGGAACATGACATCTGCAATCCCGCCGGTCCACAGCACATATCCCTTTATCTGGTTTTTAGGAGCATAGGTCAGTATTTTATTATTCAGTTCCGGTTTTTCTTTAAAGTCTTTGACTTTCGGGTTATTATACGAATAGTTGAGGTTGATTTTCAAACCATTGAACGGGATATAATTCAGGTCGGCTTCAATGCCTTTTACATCGACTTTAGAAACATTCTGCCGTTGGAATATATCTCTTTTTCCCCACATTTTTTCTCCTGTAGTTACATAATACAGAAAGTCTTTTCCTTTAGCATAGTAGAGAGAAGGGGAGAAAGACAAGTTTTTGGTGAGCCGGAACGTACCGCCGATCTCATAATTATCGATCTGTTCCGGTCCCAATTCCGGATTGGCGATCTTAGGTCCTACCCACATCCATCCTGAACGGCAAAGGTCGTCCAGAATAGATGCCCGGAAACCTTGAGAATAAGAAATATAGGCAGATATGGCTCGGGTGGGGTTATAGCGCAGAGCTACCCGGGGGGAGAGATGTTCCCAACGGTTATTTTTTAGCTTTCCGTTGTAAGTGTTGAAATCGGAGACATTTTCTCCGTTAGCCTCGAACCATCCTTTATGAAAATAAGCATTGTCGTAACGTAAAGCAACCTGTAACCAGATTTTTTTGTTGAAAAGACTGAGTTCATCCTGGGCGAATACAGAGAGGATACGGATGGAGCCTTTGTTGAGTACTTCATCGGTCGAAGTGACGTAATGGTCTCCTCCGTCGATGCTTCCATTCTTAAATTCTCCGCCGAGTGCAAAAGCATTGTGACGTCCTTCGAGTCGCAGGTGCATGATCGCTCCCCAGTCGTCCCGGTGAGATTTTACATCGAAACGCTGATAATCTCCGCCTTTTATCCGTTCGTCCAATTTGAAATAATCCTGGCGTTGAAAATAAAGTGCTGCCTGGTAAGAAAATTTTCCTTTTTCCCCGTAAAAACGACTTTGGACCCGGTTGTGATTGAAATGGCGGTACTCGCCGTCGGGAGCTTGGATTTTTTCTCCTTCGCCCCGTTTGTCTCTGTACAGGTCATAGGCTAAATCGACATTGAATAGGGCTGTCGGATTGTAGAGGACCTTAGCATATAATCCCCCTTCTTTCATAAAGCGGGCGACACTATAGTCGGGTTCTGTGCGGAGGCTATCCGGGATGTTGTTGAAGCCGTCGCTTTTGTTGTAATAACCGGATAAAAAAATGGCGAACTTGTCGTTTATCCGGCTGGATAGGCCCAGATCGGTTTTCCAGGTATTCAGGCTCCCGTAGGAACCCGAGGCGTTGAGCGAGAAGGGCGAAACCGGTCTTTTGCTGATGATATTGATGACTCCGCCCATAGCGCTATTGCCGTATAAGGAGGATCCCGGACCTTTGAATACTTCGATACGCTGCACATTGTCTATATGAATACTATTCCAGTTTACCGAGCCTTCGTCCGAAGTATTGATGGGAATGCCGTCGAAGAGGACGAGCGTGCGGCCTTGTTCATCTCCGGCCAATCCCCGGATACTGACGTTGGTGTGCATATTGCTGATCCCGTCACTACGTGTTGTGTTCACTCCTGAGAGCATCGAAAGAATGTCGTCGACACTTTGGGCCGGACTGTTACGCAGGAGCAAAGGGGTGACGACATGGATACTGCCGGGGCTCTGACTGATCGGACGTTCGGTTCCCGAGCCCGTAACGACGACTTCTTCCAGGCGTAAAGTCGTATCTACTTTTGAAGTCTGGCCATAACTTATCGCTACCGTTGAGCTACAGCATAAGAGTATAATTAGTTTTAGAGTTGTCATAAGAAAATACATTGAAATTTCAGAAAAATTGAAACGTGAGTGAATAACCGACCGGTTTTAGTATAAAAACGAGTGTCGGTTCTGTAATCGGTCACTGGCGGGAAGATGACGCTGATACTTCCCGGGTTTTGTATGAGAGGGGGATTACGTTCGGAACCCCGTAATGATAACTTCTTCCAGGGAATAAGGGCGCTGGCAGATTGAGGGCCTGTAGCTTAAAAGTGATACCTGGTAATCCTGGTTTATAATTTTCTGAAATTTCTTTACTGAGAGACGATATGGCTTTCCTGCTGATAGTTTCTATCACGTCTCTCTTGGCAATGTTGCCATACAGGAAAGGATCGTGTTCGGATTTTAGGATTACGGGTTCCTTTAGGGGTAACCGGACAGCCCCTGATCTTTTTGAATTCATCGTGTTTTGTTTAGATTACTTAAACTCATACGCACCCGGGAAAGGTTTGGTTTTATTCCCCCGGAAATTAAAGTAATTTAATATTTATCGGATTATGAATGGATAGATGTGAATGTATATACATGAAAATGAATGCTATATGTATTTGCGACATATGCTCTCTAAGGTTAAGGTAGTCTAAATACCGGAATAACATTTCCCTTTTTGAAACAACTTTAAAATTCCAGCGTAGTTCTCGTGTTAAGGCCGGAAGGAAAAAAGATACTCCTTCTGTATTAAAAAATATTATTTAACATTTAAAAACGGAAAACTATGCATTTAACACCGAAAGAAATTGACAAGCTGATGTTATTGTCATTAGGTGCAATTGCCGCACGGCGTAAGGAAAAAGGGTTGAAGCTGAATTATCCGGAAGCTGTAGCCTACATCAGTTCGGCAGCTTTGGAAGGAGCTCGCGAAGGAAAAACCCTGGAACAGGTGATGACCGATTCCACAAAAGTATTGACCAAAAATGATGTGATGGAGGGAGTGGCCGACATGATCTCTTTGATTCAGGTAGAGGCGGTTTTTACCGATGGTAGCCGTCTGGTAAGTATTCATCAACCGATTAAATAGTAAGATTATGGCAGATATGAATAAGGCAGGTACTCCGAAACAAGCACCCATTGTACCGGGTTTTACTCCGAAACAATATGTGGGAGTCGGAGGAGAGATTTTGAGTGCAGAGCCGATCGAATACAACGAAGGTCGGTATACAGCAAAGATTGTTGTCCACAATACGGGTGATCGTCCGATTCAGGTCGGTTCGCATTTCCATTTCTTCGAAGTGAACCGGTATCTCGAATTCGACCGGGCAAAAGCTTTCGGTTGTCACCTGAATATTCCGGCAACAACAGCTATACGTTTTGAACCGGGTGATGAAAAAGAGGTTGAAGTCGTCGCTTATTCCGGTAAACAGTATGTTATGGGATTCAATGGGTTGGTACAAGGATTTACCGGAGATGAAGATGCTCCGACTTATTATCCGAAACGGATTCAGGCCATCGGGAATGCAAAAAATTTGGGTTTTAAAATCATAGATGAAGCCAGTGCAGAAGCTGACCTCCAGAAAAAGAATCAAAAAACAAAGTAATTATGGCAACAATATCAAGACAACAATATAACGACCTTTACGGCCCTACCGTAGGTGATAAAATCCGTTTAGGAGATACCGATCTGTATGTTGAAATTACAAAAGACCTTTGTGTATATGGCGATGAGGTAGTCTATGGAGGTGGTAAAACCTTACGGGATGGTATGGGCTTGGCAAATACTACGACTTCAGAAGGGGGTACGTTGGATTTAGTCATTACTAATGTAACGATTATCGACCCGATATTGGGGGTGATCAAAGCGGATGTCGGAGTAAAAGACGGTAAAATTGCCGGAATCGGTAAAGCCGGCAATCCGAATATCATGCGGGGAGTTACCCCTGAATTGGTAACAGGAGCTGCTACCGATGCCATTTCGGGAGAACATCTGATTCTGACAGCTGCAGCTATCGACGGTCACGTACACATGATCGCACCGCAGCAAGCCTACCATTGCCTGAGTAATGGAGTCACTACGCTTGTCGGTGGTGGTGTCGGACCGACCGACGGTACCAACGGTACGACTATTACTTCCGGTACCTGGAATATGAAACGGATGTTACAATCCATCGATGGCCTGCCTGTAAACTACGGTTTTCTGGGCAAAGGTAACTGTTCTGTTCGTCGTCCGTTGGTTGAACAAATGTTAGCCGGTGCTTGTGGTTTTAAAATTCATGAAGACTGGGGAAGTACTCCTGCTGCTATTCGGGCTACGATGGCTGTAGCGGATGAATTCGACGTTCAGGTGGCTATTCACACCGATACGTTGAACGAAGGCGGATATGTGGAAGATACGATCGCTGCTATCGATGGACGTACGATTCATACTTATCATACTGAAGGTGCCGGTGGCGGACACGCTCCCGACTTGTTGAAGGTGGCTTCTCTGGCGAATGTACTTCCGTCTTCTACCAATCCTACGCTGCCGTTCGGTATCAATTCCCAGGCTGAGTTGTTCGATATGATTATGGTATGTCACAACCTGAATCCGAAAATTCCGTCCGACGTTGCTTTTGCAGAAAGCCGGGTACGTCCCGAAACTCAGGCTGCTGAAAATATACTGCACGATCTGGGGGTTATCTCGATGATTTCTTCCGACTCTCAGGCTATGGGACGTGTAGGTGAAAACTTTTTACGTGCTTTCCAGATGGCAAGTTATATGAAACAGGTGAGGGGAAAGTTGGCAGAGGATTCTGCTGATAACGATAACTTCAGGGTATTACGCTATTTGGCAAAATTGACGATTAACCCGGCTTTGACTTATGGTTTCTCGGAAGTGTTAGGGTCTGTCGAGAAAGGCAAAATGGCCGACCTCGTATTGTGGGAACCGGCATTTTTCGGTACTAAACCTAAATTAGTCATCAAAGGGGGAATGATCAACTGGGCGAATATGGGTGACCCGAATGCTTCTTTGCCGACACCACAGCCTGTATACTACCGGCCGATGTACGGCAGCTTCGGTTCGGCTATGCCGAAGAGCTGTATTTCTTTTGTATCCCGGGCTTCTCATGATGCCGGTATTAAAGAGAAATACGGGTTGCAACGGATCGTTTATCCGGTACACGGTTGCCGTCAGATCGGTAAACCACATATGGTACTCAACGGAAATATGCCTAAGATCGATGTCAATCCCGAGACTTTTGAAGTGTTTATCGATGGCCGGCAGGCTTATGTTAAACCGGCACAGAAGTTCTCTTTGGCACAACTCTATTGGTTTAGTTGATCCGAAGGTTTATCGAACAATTTATTCACCGATGAGGAAGTGCCTTTGTAACCTTTCGATTGCACTTCCTCTATAAAATTCTTTTTATGAAAATATTTTCTGAAGTCATAGGAAATATGACAACTGACCCGCAATGGGCGGAGAAATTGAAAAACACAAAAATCGAATACCTGGAGCTGGATCAATGGACGGCTCAGAAAAGTCGCTTCATTGCTAAAGGTTCGGACGGACAGGAATATGCCGTCGCTTTGAAGCGTCACAGTCAGATCGAAAATGGGGATATACTCGAATATGACCCGGAGCGGAAAGTGGCCATCGTGATACGTATCGCATTGAAACCGGTATTGGTCGTCGAATTGAAAAAGATTGCAGCGAAAACACCTGAAGAGATTATTCGTCGTTGTGTCGAACTTGGGCATGCCGTTGGTAACCAACATTGGCCGGCTATCGTGAAGGGTACAAAATTATATATCCCTTTGACTGTAGACAAGAAGGTGATGACCAGTGTAATGGATACCCATCATTTTGAAGATATTACCTATGAATTTCAGACCGGGTTGGAAGTGATCCCTTTTCTGGCACCACATGAAATCAGGCAACTGTTCGGGGGAAGTTCGCAGGAGATCACCCATCATCACGATGCCGTACACGGGTACGATCATACACACGATCACGAACATTCCCACCGGCATGAATACGGGGAGGTACATTCATGATTACTATACAAACTACCGAAATCTTAACCCTGAAAATATAACATGATGATTGATGAGATTACCCGATTGATGCGTTTACTTGAATTTTCGGATTCTGCTTTTCCGGTGGGAACGTTTTCTTTTTCTAATGGGCTGGAAACGGCTGCATTCGAAGGGATCGTATACGATGCTCAAACGCTTGAACAATATACCCGTACGGCTCTCCGTCAGACCATTTACAGTGATGCTATAGCGGCCCTGATCGCTTTTCGGGCTGCTGCCGGCGGAAACTATAAGACGATTCTGGAGGCTGACCGGCAAATCATCCTTTGTAAAATGAATGCGGAAGCCCGGCTGATGTTGATCCGTATGGGGAAAAAAATGGCCGAAATTTGTACTCAGATTACCGATAGTCCCTGGATGAGCCGTTGGTTGGAAGATATTCGGGCAGAACGAACACCGGGAACCTATCCTGTAGCACAAGCGATTTATTTTCAGCAAAATGGTTCTACAGAGAAAGATCTGTTCGTGGCTATCGAGTATGGAGCGATCAATATGATTCTCAATGCGGCTTTACGGTGTGTCAAAGTTTCCCACTATGAGACCCAGGCTATCCTTTACCGGCTTTGTACGGAGGCGGCAGAAAATTATAAAATCGTGCGTGAACTGAACTTTGAAGATATGCAGGCTTTTGCCCCCGAAATGGACGTCATCGCTTCGCTACATGAAAAAGGGAAGATGAGGATGTTTATGAATTAAAATCTAAAAAATTGAAATTATTATGAGCAATACATGCAGAATTGGCATCGGCGGACCGGTTGGTTCCGGGAAAACAGCTTTGATCGAAGCCATTACTCCTTATTTTTTGAAATTGGGTTTACAGGTTTTGATTATTACCAACGATATCGTGACCACCGAAGATGCCAAACATGTCCGTAAAATGTTGAAAGGTTATCTGGCAGAAGAACGGATTATCGGTGTTGAGACCGGTGCTTGTCCCCATACGGCCGTACGGGAAGACCCTTCGATGAATATTGCCGCTGTCGAGGAAATGGAAACTAAATTTCCCGATAGCGACGTCGTATTGATCGAATCGGGAGGAGATAACCTGACTTTGACTTTCAGTCCTGCGCTGGTGGACTTTTTTATTTATGTGATCGATGTGGCTGCCGGTGATAAAATCCCGCGTAAAGACGGTCCCGGAATTTCCTATTCGGATATACTGGTCATTAATAAAACCGATCTGGCTCCTTATGTACATGCCGATCTGGAAGTAATGCGCCGTGATTCTGAATTGATGCGTCCGGGAAAGCCTTTTGTGTTCACCAATTGTATGACCGGTGAAGGTATTAAAGAGTTGGTTACTCTGATCCGGGATATGGCCTTGTTCGACCGTGTTTCGGAAAAAGAGGTTGAAGAGATGAAAGTATGAACGATTATACGACATGTAGAGAATTGAAGCCTTATCTCGAACCGACGAAGGCGATGCGTTTAGGTGCACCGGGAAAATTCGGTTCGCTGGATCTGGTATTCGAGTTGGATAAAGACAAGAAGTCGATTATGCGGCATTGGGACAGGCGGGCTCCGCTCATTGTACAGCAAGAATTGTACTTTGACGAGGGGATGCCTGAAATGCCCTGTGTTTATATTCTGTCGTCAGGAGGGCCGAATGTGGATGGGGACCGCTATGAAAACCGTTTTACCGTCCGTAAGGATGCTTATGCCTGTATATCTACCGGTGCAGCAACGAAAATTGCCGAGATGGTATATAATTTTTCAGGACTGAAACAGTGCTTTGTATTGGAAGAGAATGCCTATCTTGAATATATGCCCGAAGCGACTATCCCTTGCCGTCACAGTCGTTATATTACTGATACGGATATCGAAATCGATCCGACTGCGACTTTATTCTATTCGGAGATCTATATGGGAGGAAGGAAATATTACGGAGAAGGGGAATTGTTCGAATACGACTTGCTGTCGGTTTGTACACGGGCCCACCGACCCGACGGTACGCTTCTGTTCCGTGAGAAATTGGTTGCCGAGCCTTTCCTGAATCCTGTATGGGCTATCGGAACGATGCATGATTATGATGTTTTTGCCAATGTCGTTGTATTGACTCCTCCTCAGGAAACTTCCCGGATTTATGAGCAGACAAAAGCTTATATCGACCGTCAGGAAGATATTGCAGTCGGAATAAGTCATCTGCCGAATGACTGTGGGTTGATATTCAAAGTGTTGGGGAAAGAAACCTCTCCGGTGAAGAAAGTTGTCCGGCAATTTTGTTCAACTGTACGAATGCAAGTCAAGGGTAAACCTTTACCTGAAGAGTTTGCCTGGAGATAAAAATGAAAAACAAAAATTATGGAAACACAAGCAGCAACTTTGCCAAGAGTATTTTCTTTTGGTTTTTGGAAAATCCTGTGTAAAGGAACAGGACAGGTGATGTTCCAGGATAATGCCTGGACCGGATTATTCTTTTTAGCCGGGATTTTCTACGGCTCTTATGTAACGGGTAATCCGGCAGTGGCTTGGGGGGCTTTGGCCGGTGTATTTATGTCCACGAGTACCGGATATCTCCTGAGGTATCCCGCAGAGAAAGGAACTGCCGGACTTTGGGGATTCAACGGGGTTTTGGTCGGATGTGCCTTACCGACATTTTTAGGGAATGTACCCTTAATGTGGTTGGCCATTGTTATCTTTTCCTCTATGACAACCTGGGTCATGGTCGGATTGAACCATTTATTGGCTCCTTATAAAGTGAGTTCGTTTACTTTTCCTTTTGTGTTGACCACCTGGTTCGTACTGATGGCTGCGCGGATTATGCACGGACTGCCCGATTCCGGATTAGGTGCTCCCGAATTGCCCGGTAATTTTTCTTCGGCATTCGATACCGGTTTTAAAGACTTGGTGATCTATTGGCTGACTGGAATCGGGCAGGTTTTTCTGATCAAATCCTGGGTGACCGGATTGTTGTTTTTGATCGGATTGGCGATCAGTAACTATTGGGCTGCCATTTGGGCTGCTATCGGATCTGCCCTGGCATTGGCCGTTGCCATTTTGTATCAATGTAACGGTGGGGATATCGCCAACGGTTTGTTCAGCTTTAGTCCGGTGCTTACTGCTATAGCGTTGGGAATGACTTTTTATCAGGTCAATTGGCGGACCGCCATCTGGACTTTGCTGGGAATCTTCGCTACCGTATTTATTCAGGCCGGTATGGATACTTTCTTTTCTCCGTTGGGGATTCCGACATTGACCGGTCCGTTTTGTGTGGCAACCTGGTTGTTCCTGTGGCCGCATCTGAATTTGGATAAAAAGATATTACAACAAGGATAGAGAAATTTCAGATTTATGGTAGAGAGTCAAAAATTACCGGAATATAACATGGATACGATGCCTTTACGTAGAGGGCATATCCTTATTTTAATGATTGCCTCTGCCGGACAGTTTTTTGGTGGGGCATTGGCTATTTTGGTGGGTGTTATCGCTCCCTTGATCGCCATGACCCATCATCCTGGATTATCTCCCTGGTTGCAGGGGTTTATCTTTGCTTGCGGATTGATCGGTATAATGCTGGGGTCTTTGTTTTTCGGGCGGTTCAGTGATAAATACGGGTATCTTTTCTTTTTCCGGCTTTGTCCGCTGGTCATTGCCGGGGCTTCGCTGGGTGTTTATTTCAGTCATTCTCTGGTGGTATTGACGGTCTGTTTGCTACTGATCGGTTTTGCGATAGGCGGGGCGTATGCTTTAGATCCTTCGTATGTTTCAGAGATTATGCCTAAAAAATGGAAGCGGACCATGTTGGGAATTTCCAAGGCTACTTCTGGTTTAGGAAATATCGGGATGATCCTGGTGGCTTGGTATGTATTGAAAGAATCTTCCGATCCGGAGATTTGGAATCATTTGTTTTTATTTCTGACATTTTTTGCTGTCGTCACTTTTCTGGCTCGTCTCTGGTTTGTGGAGAGCCCTGAATGGCTGGCTCTTCATGGGAAAGTAGAGGAAGCTGAAAAGAATGTCAAACATTTTCTGGGGCAGGATGTGTACATCGGTGAGTTGGCCAGTAAAAAAGATAAGACAACCCGGCCCCAATCTTCCCGCCGGGATATTTTTGCCCGGGGAAATATAAAACGGATTGTTCTCAGTGGTATTCCGTGGGGATGTGAAGGCATGGGAGTATACGGTATCGGTATATTTACTCCTGTGTTGTTACTGACCTTAGGATTGATTCCCGAAAGCGGCAAAGCTTTCCCCAGGGTGGTCGAATCTTTGCGTTTTACGTTTTATATCAACTTCTTCGTTATGTTGGGGTTTATCATCGGATTGACTATCGTCCGAAAACTGAACCTGCTCCATGCCCAGACCTTCGGTTTCTTTCTTTGTGCTCTCGGATTATTCGTCACCCTTTTAGGGTATATCTATCAGGCACCTTTGGGAGTGACCTTAGGCGGATTCTTATTATTTGAACTGGCTTTAAATGCCGGGCCGCATCTTTCCACCTTCGAATTACCGAGCCGGATTTATACTTTACAGGAGCGGGCGAGTGGAGAGGGGATTGCCTCTGCATTAGGTAAATTGGGGGCTATTATCGCTACCTTTATTATCCCTCCCTTACTGCAACTCGGGGGAGGTAAACTGGTTTTAATCGTAGCGATTGCTGTGCTCGTATTGGGAGGAGTGATTACCCTGCTTGTCGGACCTTTGGTATTGAAGCATTTACCGGAGAAAGTTTAATTGTTAAATTATAAAATTTGAAACTATGTTTAAAGCGATGTTGATTGCCGGGGCAGGAGGATTTATCGGTACTTGCCTGCGTTATTTGGTAGGTAAATTAGCTCATTATGTTTTTTCTTCTCCTTTTCCATGGGGAACTTTTGCAGTGAATATTATCGGTAGTTTTGTCATCGGAATATTCTTCGGTATGGCTGAAAAAGCTCACCTGATTTCTGCCAATATGAATGTATTTCTGATCACCGGTTTCTGTGGTGGTTTCACTACGTTTTCGTCCTTTGCCGACGACATGTTTTTACTGATGCAGAATAAACATTGGGGGTATTTTTCGGCTTATCTGGTATTGAGTATTGTATTGGGAATTGTTTTAGTATGGTTAGGACGTAGTGTCGTAAAACCGGCTTGAATCAGTCCGAAGTTTATAAAATTCGTAAAGTTTGTAAAGTATCGGATCTTATCGGTATGTGACGATTGGGCGAAACCGAAGCTTTATAAACTTTACGAATCCTGCTGTGGCTATATTGAACCGCTTATTTCTCCCATACTTTCAGGATTTCCACGACATACACTTTATGGAAATTTCCCTGTGCTCCATACCATTTGTCTGGCAGACTTTTATCGATAAAATGCTCGGGAGATAACAATTGGCCGTATAGTTTGCGGCATTCGAGGGTCAGACGGGCTTGTTCGAAGGTCACGTTACCATCCGGGGTCGTTAGGGGAAGCAGTCCGCTCTCTTTGATTTTGTCTGTATCACGCCCGGATTTACTTCCACAAATGTTGTATATAGAACGGTTACCACTACCCAGGAAAGAAAGTGTCAGCATGTCGTTCTTTTCTATAAATTCGTAAGTGTAACGCTCGGGCCGGATAAAGATAAAAGCAACTGCTTTGTTCCAGAGAAAACCGATACCACCCCAACTGGCTGTCATCGTATTGAATTTTTCTTTTGAACCGGAAGTCACCAACATCCATTCTTTACCGATCGCTTCAAAAAAATTTTCAGTCAGATCTTTTATTGCTAGTTCTTGCATCATTTATTGTTTTTGTGTTCACGTGGGTAAAGTTATTAAATTGTGAATAGAATATCAAAGAAATATTCGATAGATTATTCTATCTTTGGCTGCCGAACAAGGTTGGTGTGACGAATGACCGATTAAAGTAAAAATAATGAGAGCGCTGAAGATATGGGGGATGACTATGGTGGTAGTCATTGCCGTTTTAGGACTGTATATTTATCAAAATAACCGGGAGTATCAAATCATACTCTTGAATACCAATGATAGTCACGGTAGCATTTTGCCTGTGGATAGTGTGGGGGGAATGGCTGAGCGGGCTACTTTTATCCGGATGGTGAGAGAGAAGAATCCTTATGTGCTCCTGGTCGATGCCGGGGATATCAATACCGGGCAAGCTATTTCGAATAGGGCGGATGCAAAGCCCGATATCTTGGCTTACAATTACATGGGATATGATGCTGTTACTGTAGGGAATCATGAATTCGATAAACCCCTGAACGTTTTGTTGAAGCAGATGCAATGGGCCGAATTTCCTTTTGTGACGTCTAATATCCAACGGAATGGAACTCCGTTGGGAGTAGAATATCTGATCAAAGAAATAGGAGGAGTGAAAATAGGAATCTTTGGATTGACTACGAAGAATACAGAAAATGTCAGTATCCATGCCGGGGAAGTGACTTTCGAAAATGAGGTGATGGCGGCGCGGAAAGTGGTTAAGTTATTGAAAAAGCAACAGGTAAACCTGATTATCGGTCTGGTTCATCTCGGATTTACCGAGTCGGCACCCGGTTTTATCACTTCTTACCGATTGGCACAGGAAGTAGACGGTATCGATATTTTGGTCGACGGACATTCACATTCTTTTATCGAGCGGCCGGAGCATATCCATAAGACGACGATCGTTACGGCTAATCAGAGTGGAAGATACGTCGGTGAAGGTATTATAAGAATGAAAAAAGGACGTTTTGTAGGATTTTATTGGAAACCGGTATTGATAAAAGGATTTCAGCCGGATTCTGTTTTGAGCCTGCAATTGCGGCCTTATGTCGAAACGGCGGAGAAGGATTTGGCAACCGTCGTAGGGGAGGCTACCGAAGAATTTTCCCTTTTTCAGGATGGAGAGAATCTGGCCCGTTATGGCGAGACGGCTTTGGGAGATCTGGTAGCCGATGCTTTAAAATGGAAGGCCGGGAAGTTGAATCTGAAGGTCGATTTTGCTTTGACTAATTCCGGTGGTATCCGGGAAAGCCTGCCTGCCGGTAAAATAACCAAAGGAGATGTTTTGGCCGTATTACCTTTTGATAACGTCCTCGAGGTGGTAGCCTTATCCGGTAGTGAAGTCCGGCGATTGTTCGATTATATCGCCTCTATCCCTTTGGGCAACGGAGCTTTTGCTCAGGTGTCCCGTGAGGTACGGGTGGTTTACGATTCCGGGCGGGTGAGAACATTGACGATAGCCGGCCGGCCTATTGAAGACGATAAAATGTATTATATGGCTACCTGTGATTATGTTGCGGCCGGGAAAGATGGCTATGAGGCTGGATTGGAAAATATTACAGGGAGGGAAAATACCTCCCGCTCTCTATCGGATGTGCTGATCGAATATATTCAGACGAAGGGAAAAATAATCCCCCGGGTGGATGGTCGGATCAAATTTACCGATTAGAAGAATCAGGTTCTTGGGCAGAACCGGGATTTTGTCCCGCTTTCAATATATGGTTCATGAAATGTCCGTATTCTTCTTCCGTGATTTCCAGTTCTAAGAGGATTTTTTTCTTTTTTACCGGATGAGGAGAAGATTTTTTTTCTTTTTCCATGCGGATAAGTTTGTTATTTTCTGCCAGGCAATCGGAAAAATATTGAAAGAAATCCGTGTTTAATGCCATGGAAATATCGTAAAGTAATGACGTATCTATGATTTTTCGTTTAAAAATGTTGTATGCGATGGTTCTGTCTTTTTGAATTTGCTGAGCGAAATAAGCTACAGACCACCCTGTCTTTTTAAACACAAGCCGTATTCTCTCCCCAATATCGATTCCTGGATTCATAGTCTCGTTTTATCCTTTTTTCTTTGTTATACGGAAAACTTTCATTTCTGTTGCCGGCGTTTCTTGACGGAATATCGTGTAACAGTAAAGGGTAGAAAACGTATCATCAGTGTGACTTATTTAAAAAGAGAAGCTATGGAATATAATGTGAAGCATGATGAGAAGCGCCATCGTTTCGAATACGACCGAAACGGCTTGATGGCTTTTGTAGAGTACGACCTGGAGGATGGAGTGATGGATATATTTCATACCCTTGTTCCGATACCGATGGAAGGTATGGGAGTTGGATCGGCTTTGATGAAGTACGCACTGGATTATGCCCGGGATCACCATTATAGTGTGATCCCGAACTGTGCTTTTGCTCAAGCCTTTTTATTGAGGCATACGAATTATCGGGATTTGATCAGTTAAGCACTGATTTCGATCCGGTTGTTGTCCGGGTCCAGAATCACACTTTCGTAAAAACCGTCTCCGGTTGTGCGGGGTTCACCGATGACCTTGTACCCTGCCTGCCGGAGACGCTCTGTCAGTCGATCGACCTGATCTTTACTCCCCGTTGAAAAGGCAAGATGGGCAAAACCGATGAATTCCCGGTCTTCACTATTCCGTACCTGGTCTACATCTGTCCGGGACATGATTTCCAATGTACATCCTCCTTCGAAATGAAGCATGTAAGATTCAAAACCTTTTTTCGGATTTATATACTTTGCATGGGACTTCCCTTGAAAATAGGTGGTATAGAAACTCCTCAATACTTCTAATTGTTTGGTCCAGATTCCGATGTGTGTAATTTTCATGGTGTGTTGAAATTATTTTATACATGTTGCCGGGCAGTTTCATATTTTCTGGAGAAAAGGACCAGTAGTATAAAACCGACGAGGGCAAAGAAGGTTCCGAGCAATGCCGGATAGCGGTAACTTAAACCGGCTTGTAACGGTAATCCTCCGCAATATGCTCCGATAGCGTTTCCAAGATTAAAAGCGACCTGTACGCTGGCTGCCCCTAACATTTCTCCTCCGGGGGAGAAACGGATGAGTAAAACTTGCTGAGGACTCGAAAGGGCGAATAGTCCGGCAGTACAGAGGCACATTAAAATGACCGACAACCAGGAGATAGAAGCGAGGAAATAGATCAGTAACAGTAAAATGGAGAGACTGCCCTGCGTGAAAGCTGCTACCCGTCCCGGGGTGAAACGGTCGGAAAGCCGGCCGCTGACCAGGTTGCCGACGACCATTCCGAAGCCGGCCAATACCATCAATAGCGTGATACTCTCAGGACGAAAGCCGGACACGTGAGTCAGTAAGGGGTTGATGTAGCTATACCAGCAAAATACACCTCCGTTACCGAGCATGGTCGCTCCTAAGATTAACCAGGGAGCCGGTGATTTCAAAAAACGGAACTGTCCCTTGAAACCGGTATCGGGTAGTTTTTCTACCTGAGGCACCCAGCGCCAGATATAGTAGAGGATAAGCACTCCCCAAACGCCTACCAATAAAAAAGTCATCCTCCAGGAAATCGCTGCACTCAGCGAAGTGCCCAGGGGTACACCGAATAAATTAGCCACCGTCATACCGGCTATCATGATCGATACGGCTTCCGATCCTTTTCCTTTGTCGGCGAGTTTTTCAGCAACGATAGAACCGACACCGAAATAAGCACCGTGGGGTAAACCTGAGATAAATCTCCCCAACATCAAAATCCAATAGTTGGGCGCAGAAGCTGCAATGATATTTCCCAGCATAATCATACTCACCAATACCAATAGAATATTTTTCAACGGATATTTGCGGGCGATGATCAGAAGCGGAGCGCCTACACATACCCCGATCGCATAAGCCGATATCAGATGCCCTGCAGTAGCGATACTGATATTTAAAGCTTTGGCAACATCGGGCAAAATGCCCATCATGACAAATTCGGCAATCCCTAATCCTAATGTGCCGAAAGCTAAAGCGATAAGACTCTTTTTCATTGTAATCAAATTTTCGGAGTGCAAAAATAATACGTTTCTTTACAGAAGAATTTGATCTATATCAAAAAATAAAGTTGTATCTAAGTGTTTGGTATACTCCGGATGGTGGATAGAAGTATGGTTTTTAGTTACAGGGAAAGCAAGGGGTTCAGAAGTTTGCCGGGGTGGTTGTGATTAGGGAAGGGGATTGGTTTAGACGCTTTTAAAACGTACCAATAACCTTGATTTGTCGGGGTAGGGGATTATAATATGATATACGCAGTCCCTGTGATTTTATACAAAACCTAAAATTAAAAAAATCGGAAGTGATAAAATAGATCCTTCTTTTCTTGATATTGCGACTTATTTTATAGTTTGGTAGGGTGGAATTGGATTATTAAATCTGGTCCTCAGGGGGGATTTAAATAAGTGAAAGACATCTTCGGTTTAGGAATATAATTTCATCACACGATAGGTGAATATGTTTTTTGTAAATGTGAATTCTAATCGGCAAAGGGATGGAAAATAATCATGTTAAACCGATTTATTGACGATATGCGATAGTTGTGAGTGGGAGAAGATGGCTTTCTTTCCGGAAGAGGCGGCTGGAGCTGATTTGGTTATTTCTTGGTCGGCCGATTGCCGACTCACCGCTGATGGAGTTCTGGTTCACTTGAATGTGAAGGATAGTCAGGTAACTTTGAGAAGTATCTGCGTTAACGGAGGTAAAATTGTCTGTCCGAAAATTGAAATCGAAGTAGATGGATTTGGAGTATTTTTTTACGATGGGCTGTAACAAATCGGGAGGAGAATGGGTTTAATCGGTAAATAGTAAATATGATATCGATGAAACCTGTTTTAAGTTTTGGCCGGATTATGTTAGGTTTGGCCTATGTTGTTTATGGGTATTTGCATTTTGCACATATTGCTGCAGATGCGGCTATGGTACCTCAGGGCGTAGGACGTCCGGTGGTATGGGTGATTTTGATCGGAATCTGTTGGTGGGTGGTAGCATTGAGTTTTTTTACCAATATTCTGACGCGTTTGAGCGGAGTACTGGCATCGGTCTTGCTGTTTTTTGTTCTGTTTTTTGTAATTTTGCCTGATTTCCATGGGGTTAGTTCTTGGCTTTCGATGGCTTCGGTGTTGGGGCTGATCGGCGGGTCGTTACAGGTAGCTGCTTATGGGGAAATGTGGTATAGGCGTAAAAATCGGGGATGATATGAACAGACAACTTTTACATCGCTTGGGTGGAATATTCGATACCCACCAGATTCTCGCTTCCGATCTTTACCGGGAGATTTATTCCCGGGACGGTTCTTACTTCGATATCAAACCGGAAGTCATCGTTCGGCCCGATACCCCGCAGCAGGTACAACAGTTGCTGGCTATCGCTTCGGAAGCCGGGGTGAACGTCACTTTCCGTACCGGAGGGACTTCGTTGTCGGGACAGAGTGTTAATGAAGGGATTATCTGTGAATTGCGTACGGCCTGGAAGAAAAGCGAGGTACGTGATCATGGACGGAAAATCTGGTTTGAGCCGGGGTTGACCGCTCATCAGATCAATACGATATTGAAAAAATACCAGACAAGAATCGGGCCGGATCCTGCTTCGGCTATAGCGGCTATGATGGGGGGAATACTTTCGAACAACAGTAGTGGGATGCAGACCGGAACGCGTTATAATTCCTACCATACCTTAAGTGCTATCGAGTTTATGTTGGCTAACGGCCATCGCTACAATAGTAGTGTTGCTGCTGATCGGCAACGCTTTGAGCAGGAGGAAGAATGGTTATGTCAGGGGTTGTTGCGGATACGGGAACAAATCCTGAAGAACGATGAAATCCGTAACCGGATTATCGAAAAATATAAGATCAAGAATGTAACCGGGTACAGCATGAATGCTTTCGTCGATTTCGAACACCCGATGGATATTTTCGCTCATCTGCTGATCGGTGGGGAGGGTACTTTGGGATTTATCGTTTCGGCGGAGTTGAACACCTTGCCGCTGATGCCTGTGTATAGTTCGGCGATGCTTTATTTCAAGGATGCTACGCAAGCGGCGGCTTCTGCAGCTCTCCTCGGAGAAAGTGGAGCGGTATCGGTAGAGATGATGGATTATGCTGCCCTCAGCAGCCTGGGAAACCGTCCGGAATTACCCCGGGGGACGACAGCTATGCTGATCGATTATGGTGCACAGTCGCCGGAAGAAATGCAGGATATGGTAAAACGTCTACAGCCCCGGCTGAAGAAATTGGATGGTATGGTCGATATGGAAGAGTTCACCCATACGGTGAGCGAGCGGGAAAAGCTGTGGGAGGTCCGTAACGGCATTTTTCCTTGTGTTGCAGGGGCTCGTATTCCGGGTAATGCCGTGGTACTCGAAGATGTGGCTGCTCCGGTTGGAAAACTGGCTGCTCTGGTTGGAGGATTACAGCAGTTATTCCGAAAACATGGTTATGAAGGTTCTATTTTCGGACATGCCCGCGATGGAAATGTACATCCCTTGGTGACTTCGGGGATGGAGACTGTAACCGAGGTCAATAACTTTTCCCGCTTTATGGAAGGAATGGTCACACTGGTACTTTCGCTCGACGGTTCGCTAAAAGGTGAACACGGTACCGGGCGTGCTGTCGCTCCTTTTGTCGAGCGGGAGTGGGGAACTGAAATTTACGCTATGATGCAGGAACTGAAAAGACTGGCAGATCCGAAGGGTATACTGAATAAAGGAGTGATCCTGAATGAAGATCCGGATGCCCATTTACATTCGATCAAGAAGATGACACTTTTTGCCGGGGAGTTGAACTATAAAAAGGCCGATATATGTATCGAATGTGGGTTTTGTGAGCATGTTTGTCCTTCTCGTTATGTTACGCTAACACCTCGCCAGCGATTGCAGGCCCGACGAATTATTGAACGGACCGGTAGCAGGGAGCTGGAAAAAGAATATGACTATATCGGCGAACAGACCTGTGCGGCGGATGGGATGTGTCAGGTGCCTTGTCCTATGGGGATCAGCACGGCTGTGGTCACCGATGCTATCCGGGCTAAAAAGGCAACTCCCGCAGAGTCGGATATCCTGCACTACGGAGCAGAACATTTCGGAGCGGTGGAAACCGACCTGCGTGCTATGTTGAAGGTGGCTGTAGGTACGGAACGGGTTATTTCACCTTATCCTCTGCTTTGGGCTACCGATTTTTTACACAGGATATCGCATCAGGTGCCTCATTGGTCGTCTCATTTTCCGATGCCCCGAAAATTACATTACCGGGAAGAAGCGAATCCCGATTTTGTTTATTTCCCGGCTTGTGTCACCCGTATTTTCGGTGCTTCGGGTTTGCATAAAGACGATTTGATCACAGTAGTACTGCGGTTGGCCGGTAAAGCCGGGATTCGGGTAAGTCTGCCAGAAGAGGCGCATGGGTTGTGTTGTTCACAGATTTGGGAACATAAGGGAAATCCTGCGGGACAGCGGTTGACCGCCAACCGTACGATAGAAAGTTTTTATAAATGGTCGGGCGGAGGACGGATTCCGATATTCTGTGATACCACTTCGTGTACACATACACTGTTGTTTGAAACCGGTGGGGACATACTTACCCCCGAAAACCGGGAGAAATACAAGCAATTGAAAATCATGGATATCACACAATGGCTCAAAGAAGTTGTTTTACCCCGAATCAAAGTTATTCGCCCGAAAAATCGGATTTTACTTCATCCGACCTGTTCCTGTCAGATCATGGGACTTACTCCGGTGTTGCTCGATATTGCCCGTAAATGTGCCCGGGAAGTTATATTACCTGACAATTGGGGATGTTGCGGGGCTTCCGGTGACCGTGGTTTCATTTTTCCGGAGTTGTCTGATTCGGCAACCCGGGATGAACGGGATGAAATTGGCCATGAATCGTTCGACGGTTGTTATTCTTTGGCACGGACCTGTGAGATTGCGATGCAGGACCATATCGAACAACCGTATGAGTCGATCGTTTATCTGGTGGATGAGACAATTCAGGACCAGGGAACGTAGGTATGAGGTCCTGGTGTAAATATGCATGGAGCATTTTTTTCTTTGTAAAGGTGATCTTTCAACCGAATCAGGGAATGCAGATCCGATTCCCTGTATTCATTTTTTTATTTGTGGTTATTATGTTATTTTTGCAAAAATAAATGAAATATGTAGTGGTGTCTGTGATTTCAAATTACTATGAAAGTACAAATAGAAGAAAGCTGGCGGAGACAATTACAGGAAGAGTTCGATAAACCCTATTTTGAGCATTTAGTGGGATTTGTGAAAGAGGAATATGCGCGTTATACGGTTTTCCCTCCGGGAAGTCGGATTTTTCATGCTTACAATACTTGTCCTTTTGAAAAGGTAAAGGTAGTCATTCTGGGGCAGGATCCCTATCACGAGCCGGGGCAGTATTACGGACTTTGCTTTTCGGTGATGGACGGAGTTCCTTTCCCGCCTTCGTTGGTAAATATTTTCAAAGAGATACAGAACGATCTGGGGAAGCCTATTCCCCGTTCGGGACGTTTGGAGCGCTGGGCGGATCAGGGAGTATTATTGATCAATGCCATTCTGACCGTACGGGCACATCAGGCCGGTTCGCATCAGGGAAAAGGCTGGGAAGAGTTTACGGATGCCGTGATCCGGCGACTGAATGATGAACGGGAGCATATTGTGTTTATGTTGTGGGGGGCGTATGCTCAGAAAAAAGGGACTTTTATCGACCGTACTCGGCATTGTGTACTGACGGCTCCCCATCCTTCCCCGCTGTCTGCAGACCGGGGCTTTTTCGGATGCAAGCATTTCAGTAAAGCCAATGCCTATTTCCGGAGTAAAGGATTGGCAGAAATCGAGTGGTGATTCTGATTATAAGAACTATTTTATATTTTTGTGCGGTTTAATATGAAAAATAGGAAGGAAATGAAAAAATGGATGTTAGTGGTTCTGGTGTTGGCCGGAAGTGTGAGCTGGGGACAGGCTCAGATAAAAATCGGAAACCGTACGATCAATACGAAGAAAGTGTTGAATGCGGCTTCGGAAGTGGCTTCTGCCATTACCTTGTCGGATGAGGATGTAGCTGCTTTGTGCCGTGAGTCGGTGAAATGGATGGATGAGCAAAATCCGGTTTCAGACCCCGGATCGGCTTATTCTAAACGTTTGGATTCGCTGATGAAAAAAGTAGGGGAGGTAGAAGGTTTGAAATTGAACTATAAGGTATATGAGGTGGTGGATATCAATGCGTTTGCTTGCGGAGACGGGAGTATTCGGGTATTTTCGGCCTTGATGGACCTGATGGATGACGACGAACTGATGGCAGTTATCGGTCATGAAATCGGTCATGTCGTACATACCGACAGCAAGGATGCCATGAAAAATGCCTATTTGGCTGCTGCTGCAAAGAGCGCGGCAGGAGCTGCAGGAGGAGTATTGGAAAAATTGACCGATTCACAACTGGGGGAGATTGCCCAAGCCTTGTCGAATGCTCAATTTTCACAAAAACAAGAAACTGAAGCCGATGAATATGGGTTTGAATTTTGTATCAAACATGGTTTCGATCCTTATGGGATGGCTAATGCACTGGAGAAGTTGAATAATTTGTCCGAGGGACAAAAGGCATCTAAATTTCAGCAGATGTTTTCTAGTCATCCCGATAGTGCCAAACGGGCGTCCCGGATGAAAGAGAAAGCGGATGCTTATCTGAATAAATAGAATCCCTGACTAACGGCGGGGCCGGGGCTGGTGTGGCGTGAGAAATGATTGAGTTTGATGAAGTGCCCGAAGATCTTTTGTTGTTGTTCCGGGAGATACCGTTACGAACTGTGATGGTTTGCGTGTTTCAAGGTTGGTCATATGGATAAAATATAAAAAATATTTTCGTCTGTTTATTTCTTTTGAGGTTGTAGTTGCGGAATAACGATTGTTCAAAAACTTTACTGAGTTATTTCCGTTCAACTCAGAAAAACAAGCAGATGAAAATTGCAATTAGTGGAGCGACCGGTTTTATCGGTACACATTTAACCCGTTATTTATCGGGACAGGGGCATGAAGTGACAGGACTTGGACGGAAATGGTTCGGTCAGGGAAATGCCGATCATTTGGCAAAGTTGATGGAAGGAATGGATGTCGTTATTAATTTGGCAGGAGCCCCTGTCAATCATCGTTGGACGACGGCATATAAACAGGAATTGTACGATAGCCGGATCATTCCTACACGTATGCTGGTCGATGCGATTAACCGGACTGTCCGGGTTCGGCTTTTTATTTCGGCTTCGGCGGTAGGATATTACCCTTCCCGGGGCTGTTACGATGAATATAGTCATGTGAAAAGCGATGGTTTTTTGGCCGGATTGTGTAGGGCTTGGGAAGCAGAGGCTGGACTGATCCGGAAGTCGGCCAGATTGATCATTACGCGTTTTGGGGTGGTATTATCCCCTGAGGGTGGGGCTTTTCTGCAACTTATCCGTCCTTTGCAGAGTAGATTGGCAACGGTGATCGGGTCCGGGAATCAACCTTTTACCTGGATTGCTCTAACTGATTTGATCGGGGCAATGGGATTTGTGATCGACCAGCCCGGATGGAGTGGGGTTTTTAATTTTGTGACGCCGGAGCAGACGACTAACGCTGCTTTTACCGCTGCTTTGGCCCGACGGTATCATGCCCGATTAACCGTAAAACTCCCGACTGTTTTTTTTCGATTGTTTTATGGGGAGGGGGCTGTTTTGCTGACCGAGGGCCAATGTGTGAAACCTACCCGTTTGCTGGAAAAGGAATTTCAGTTTCAGGCACCTACTGTAGAGGCTTTTTTTAAGCGTATATAGAGTAAATATCTCGGTTGAAATGGGAGAGACCGATGATTCTTTTTTAATTTTGTTGCAGGTATAAAAATGAATAGCCATGAAAGTCGTCTTAATAAATGGAAGTCCTCACCGGAAAGGGAATACGTTTATCGCCCTTTCGGAAGTAGCGGGGGCACTTGAAAAAGAAGGTGTACAAACGGAGATAATCCAACTTGGGATAAAAGCGGTGCAAGGGTGTATTGCTTGTAATAAGTGTGCAGAGTTGGGACATTGTGTATTTCAGGACACCCTTTATAATCAGGTCAGAGAAGCATTGCAGGAAGCAGATGGTATCGTCGTTGGTTCGCCGGTATATTATGCCGGTCCGAACGGGGCGCTCTGTGCATTGCTCGACCGGGTGTTTTATTCCTGTTCGGAATTGTTGGCTTACAAAGCCGGAGCTTCGGTGGCTGTTTGTCGCCGGGGTGGGGCGAGTGCCACTTTCGACCGGTTGAACAAATATTTTACTATCCTGAATATGCCGGTAGTTTCTTCGCAATACTGGAATAGCGTTCATGGGATGCGGCCCGGAGAAGCAACAGAGGATGCCGAAGGACTTCAGACTATGCGTATGCTGGGCCGGAATATGGCTTGGTTGCTGAAAGGAGTGAAACGGGAAGAACGGCCGGAACCGGAACTTCGGGTCATGACTAATTTTATACGATGAAAATTTTAAATCCTCGGGTAACTTGAAAGACGAGCATTTAAGTCCTTGTTTTTTAAAGTATCCGGACTTTTATATTGGGGTATTTTCTTGCCTGTATGGTTATTTCTCCTTACTTTTACGCATCCTAATATATAAAATAGGGTGAAAATTTAAAATTTTTATGAAAAATATTTACAGGACGGCATGTTGGATTGCCTGCCTTTTGTGTTGTGTGCATACCTTGTGTGGTAAAAATGTTGAGGGAGATGTTAACTATGTCTTGATAATCAATACTTATACGGAGTCGACTCCTTGGAGTAACAGCATGATTTATCCGATTGTCAGTATGGCTTCACAAGATGAAAAATTGGGGGTATATACCGAGCATATGAATATGTTGATGATGGATGGTGAAGAGGAATTGGCTGCATTTGAGAAAAATATTTTTAAGGATTTTGAGACCCGTCCTCCGAAACTGATTGTATTATTGGGGACAGCCAGTTTTATTCTGTGTGAGGATTTGGATCGTCAGTGGCCGGATATCCCGATCATATTGTGTGGAGAGCGGGATTATGCCGGAAATAAGGATATGGTGTTGAAAAAACAACCGCTGACTCCGGAAGAGCGTATGCCCTTGACCGCTTGGCAGGGTAAATATAATATGACCTCTATGCCGATCCAGGTCTATTTCGAAGAAAACCTGGATTTGATGAAACGGTTGATTCCCGGTATGAAGGAAGTATTGTATATCGGTGATGAAACTTATATTTGTCAGCAGAATGATTATGATCTGAAACATTTGATGGAGTCCGGATATCCTGAATTGAAATACCGTTTTCTATGTTCCAGGGATATCGGTATCGATAGTCTTTTCACTATTTTAAATCAGATAGATGTCCGGACAACGGGTATTTTATTTTCATCCTGGTTTCAAAAAAGAGTTTATGCCGGCAATACCGTGTTGTATGCTAACAGCCATCGGATTATAGCCACTTCTTCGGTGCCGTTGTTTTCTTTTAAGAATGTCGGAATCGAAGAGGAAGGAGGAATTATCGGAGGTTTTATTTATAATAAAACAGATTATGTCGCTCATCTTTGCGAAACGATCAGGGAGATTATCGGTGGGCGTCAGGCACGTGATATCCCTTTTTACTATGGCCCGAAAGGGACGCCTGTGTTTAATTATCAATCGTTGTTGCAGCGTAACCTCGATCCTGAGTTGTGTCCGCCGGGAACTGTTTTTTACAATATGCCGCCTACCTTTTGGGAGAAATATAAGTATATACTGATCGGGATCGGTTTTCTTTTAGTGGGGGTATTGCTAATTTTCCAATATCATCGTTTGCGGGTACTGGAAAAGATAAAAATGATACAACGCAGAGAATTGCAGGCCAATGAGAGGTACTTGGATCTGATCGATAATATGCCGATCCTTTATATGCATGAAGAGCTGATTAAGGATGCAGAAGGAAAGGTTGTCGATACGAGATATTTAGATATAAATCGTTATTTTGAAAATAATTTTTTCAAACGGGAAGAGATTATCGGGAAACTGGGGAGTGAGGTCTTTCCGGAGTCGATGCCGGAATTTCTGCATTTTGTGAATATAGCTCTTTGGGAGAAACGGTCGGTGACTTTCCCCTATTACTATAAAAAAATCGATATTTTTTACGACGTCGTAGTAAATGTCACAGAAGACGGCCATGGGGTAGATATATTCTGCGTGGATAGTACGGAGCTTCATCATGCCCAGAAACAGTTGGGCTTGACCAACCAAAAGCTTTCCATGGCATTGGATGTTGCGAATATTGTGCCCTGGAAGTGGGATTTACAGGCTCATACGATTCTCTGTGATGTCAACCGGCCAATCGAATTAAGCAGGGAGGAGACGGAGGTGGATGAAGAGCAACTTTTTGTGCCGGACTGGCAATATTTTTCAAAAATCCATAAGGAAGATCTGGAGAAAGTGAAGAAAGCTTATGCCGACCTGATCGAAGGGCGTATTGCAAAAGTGAAAGAGGAATACCGGGTGATCGACAAAGTGAATGACCATTACCGGATAGATTGGGTTGAAGCTCAGGCGGCAGTCGAAACCCGTGATGAATATGGGAAGCCTCTGACTTTGGTTGGCTCTTCGCTGATCATTACCGAGCGGAAAAGAATAGAAGCCGAATTATTGTCGGCTAAGGAACGGGCAGAGGAATCGAACCGTTTGAAATCGGCCTTCCTGGCCAATATGAGTCATGAGATCCGGACTCCATTGAATGCCATTGTCGGTTTTTCAGGAATTTTGGCTTCTGCTGAAGAGGGACAGGAAAAACAAGAGTATGTGAGTATCATCGAGAACAACAATGCTTTGTTGTTGCAACTGATCAGTGATATTTTGGACCTATCAAAGATCGAAGCAGGAACGATGGAGTTTGTTTATTCTGATTTTGAGCTGAATAAAGTGATGGACGAACTGGAAAATTCCCTGCGTTTAAAATTAGATCCGGCCAAAGAAGTGCAACTTTGTTTCGAACCCGGCTTACAGGAATGTTATGTCCATTTGGAACGAAACCGCTTGTCCCAACTGATCATCAATCTGGTGACCAATGCCATTAAGTTTACAGAAGAGGGAAGTATCCGCTTCGGCTATCAACTGTGGGAGAGTGGGCAGTTGTATTTTTACGTCAGGGATACCGGTTGTGGGATACCCCGGGATAAGCAGGATGCTGTTTTCGGACGTTTTGTCAAGCTGAACAGCTTTGCTCAGGGGACAGGCCTCGGGCTTTCGATTTGCCAAATGTTGGTAGAGCATATGGGGGGAGAAATCGGCTTACAGTCAGAAGCCGGTGAAGGGGCGACATTTTGGTTTACCCTGCCTTTTATTGCTCCGGCAGAAAAATTTCAGGCGGAAAAAAAGATCGAGCCTATGCGGATCGAACAAAAGACTCTGACTATTTTGGTGGCTGAGGATAACGGGAGTAATTTTAAACTGATCGAATCGATATTGGGAAAGGATTACCATCTTTTGCATGCCTGGAACGGGAAGGAAGCTATTGAGTTATACCGGGAATACGAACCGCAGTTGATTTTGATGGATATCAATATGCCGGTGATGGACGGTTATGAAGCCACCCGTGAGATCCGGAAGTTCTCTTTGCAAGTGCCGATTATTGCGGTGACTGCTTTTGCTTATGCATCGGATGAACAGAAGGCTATGGACAACGGTTTTAATGCCTATATGTCTAAGCCTATAAATGCCGGTCAGCTACGGACGAAGATTACTTCGATACTACAACGGCATGTCGTTTTTATGTGACCAATCGGAAAAATCCTGTTTTTCTATTCATTTTTACTTAACAGCTTCGTTACAAGTCTGTAACATCCTCTTTTCATCTTTGCAATGGAATTTAAGATATAATATTGCAAATGATGAATTGGATGTCAAGTGTGTTTTTTAAGGTCTGTTTGTTTGGTTTTATCGGGTTGGCCTGTCCCACAGCATTGTTGAAAGCTGAAGGGATTATAAAAGGGACAGTATTGGATAAAAACAGTGGGGAACCGGTGATCGGTGCTGCTGTTATGCTCGAGCAGACGCTGAAAGGGGCTGCTACCGATCTGGATGGTAGCTTTTCGATTTCCGGGATACCGGCAGGGAAATATAATCTGCATGTTTCTTGTCTGTCTTATACTACTTTGAAGGTGGAAGGGGTTGAAATAACGGACGATCGTACCGTGGAACTGAAGATCGTGCTGGAAGCTGCTACCGAAGCATTGGAGGAAGTGACTGTGCGGGCTGTCCGTAAGATGAACAGCGAGGTGGCCATGGTGAATGCTGTTAAGGCTTCGCCTGTAGTGATGAGTGCGGTTTCCAGTCAGCTGATCACCAAAAGCCAGGATCGGGATGCTTCGGAGGTTGTAAAACGTATTCCGGGAATATCGATTATCGACGATAAGTTCGTTATTGCCCGGGGATTATCCCAGCGATACAATAATGTATGGATCAATAATAGTGCTGTTCCTAGTTCGGAGGCGGATTCGAGGGCTTTTTCTTTCGATATCGTTCCTAGTGCCCAGATCGAGAATATTATGATCATGAAGTCGCCTTCTCCGGAGATTCCGGCCGATTTTACCGGAGGTTTTATCAAAATCAGTACGAAAGACACTCCTGAAAAAAATCAATATATGCTGAGTTATGGGGTTAGTGTGAATGATCGGACTCATTTCAGGAATTTCAAATACAATAAGGGAAGTGCAACCGATTGGCTTGGATTTGACAATGGGATGCGAATGGTAAAAGGGGGGATAAAAGGAGTGTTCGATAATGAAGATGCGGCTTCGGTGGAAGAGATGACAAAACAGGGGTTTAACAATGATTGGAAAGTGAGGCATAAAAAGCCCTTTCCCGACCAGCGTTTCTCTTTCATGTTCGGCCAGGTGTTCAAGGGAGGAGAAGACAGGAAACTGGCTTTAACCGGAGCCTTGAATTATAGCAATACCGGTAAAAGTTATATCGGCATGGAAAACTCCCGTTTCGGTGTGTATAACAAAGTAAAGGATGAGCCGATTTATCAGTATAAATATACCGATAACCAATATACCCGGAACGCCAGGTTGGGGGCGATGCTGAATCTGGCCTTTACGGGGAGTAAAAGCCGTTTTTATTTCCGGAATATTTTTAACCAATTGGGAAGTAACCGATATACCGAACGTCGTGGTTGGCAGAATATCAGCTCTTTATATATTCAGGAAAAAGCAGAATATATTTATGGCAGCCGCAGTACCTATTGTGGGCAATTTTCGGGAGTCCACGATTTGCCGGCAGGGACACTGGATTGGAATCTGGGTTATTCGTATGCAAATAAAAACCAGCCGGACAGGCGGATTATCGAGCGTCAGCAAAACGATATCGTAGGGGATGTGAACTATGGAAAAATGAGGATCGACCAAAACGATATCTATAGGGATTTCCTGCGTTTGGATGAACACATTGTATCTTTCGGTGCGAATTACAATTATCTTTTCAATGAAAGCGGAGGATTTACGCCGACCCTGAAAGCGGGGGTATATGGAGAGTATTGTAAGAGAGATTATAAAAACCGGGCCTATTATTACCGGTTTTATGAAGATCATATGCCTGCAGGATTCGCTTATGAGCCGGTGGTGGAAAATATTTTGCAGGCAGAAAATTTCGGAGCTGACAAGCTTTATCTCTATGATGATACGGATAATAAAAATAGTTATAAAGGGAATAATCTGTTGTATGCGGCTTATCTGGCTTTGAATATCCCCTGGCAGCGTTTTAATGTTTATGCAGGGGTACGGCTGGAAAACAGGAATATGACACTGACCAATTATATCAGTTCGAATGCCTGGATTTCTAAAGACACTGACTTTGACAATACCGATTTTTTCCCTTCTGTGAATGTCAGTTATAATCTGACAGATAAACAATTGATCCGTTTTGCTTACGGTAAGTCGGTGAACCGGCAGGAATTTCGGGAAGTTTCGTCGTCTGTGTACGAAGATTTCGAATTGTTCAGTGATGTAAAAGGAAATCCGGATTTGAAACCGGCCTATATTCATAATCTGGATTTACGTTACGAATGGTATCCGGCTAGTGGCGAATCGGTATCTGTAGCTTTGTTTTACAAGCATTTCCGGCATCCGATCGAATGGACTTTCCGGGATGGTGGCGGAAGTTATACCTATACTTTTGAAAATGCCGATAAGGCCCGGAATTATGGTGTGGAGGTAGATATTCGTAAAGATTTGGAATTTATCGGTTTGCGGAATTTTATGTTGAACCTGAATGGGTCGTGGATAAAGAGTAAAGTTTCTTTCGATAGTGAGAATAGCCTGGAGCATGACCGGCCGATGCAGGGCCAATCGCCTTACCTGGTGAATGCAGGGTTGTTTTACCAGACGGAAAAAGCAGGCGTGATGGCCGGAGTGCTTTATAACCGGATAGGAAAAAGGATTGTCGGAATCGGGCGGTCGGATATGAGTGTGGGAGGATCTATCAATAACGATATCCCGGATATGTATGAAATGCCTCATGATGCACTCGATATTGTATTGAGCAAAAAGTTCGGAAAACAAGTAGAGGTGAAACTAAATGCGAAGGACGTCATCGGGCAGGATGCTGTGTTTAAACAATTTCCCAGGTTTGAAGACGCGAATGGACAGATCGTGGAAAGGGAACAAACCACAAAGCGTTTTGCACCGGGGAGATCCTTTACCTTAAGTGTGAGTATTCATTTGTAATCTATAAAAGTTAATTTTAATCGTTATGAAAACAATTTTGAAGAAATGGCAGATGCTTTTAATGCTTGTCTTAACCCTTGGAATTACTGCTTGTAGTGATGATAACGGCGGTAATGGGGATAACGGCGATGATGATGGAGATAATCTGAGTGATATTCTGTTTGAAAACGGTACTCAGCTGGGCAATGGGGCGGATGAGATGGAGATAAACGGAAACTATAAGTTGCCCAAGGGAGTATATGTGATGAAAGGGTGGTTGTATATTACCGATGGTTCGTCGCTCGAAATAGAAGCAGGTACGGTCATAAAAGGGGATAAAGCCACCAAAGCAGCGATTATTGCCGAGCCTGGAGGTAAACTGATTGCCAGGGGTAGACAGGATGCTCCTATTGTGTTTACTTCCAACGAACCTGTCGGTTCGCGTAAACCCGGAGATTGGGGAGGTATTATCCTGTGCGGGAAAGCGGTGAATAATCAGGGAAAAATGACTATTGAAGGAGGATTGCGTACCGAGCACGGAGGAAATGACAATGCGGATAATTCAGGAGTATTGAGTTATGTGCGGGTCGAATTTGCAGGTAATCCTTTTGATACGGACCAGGAAATCAACGGGGTGACTTTCGGAAGTGTCGGATCGGGGACGCAGGTCGACCATGTACAGGTGTCTTATTCGAACGATGATTCCTTCGAATGGTTCGGCGGATCGGTAAATTGTAAATATCTGGTGGCCTATCACGGATGGGATGATGATTTCGATACCGATAACGGTTTTTCAGGGAAAGTGCAGTTTTGTCTGGGAGTACGGAATCCGGGTATTGCCGATCAGTCTATTTCCAATGGTTTCGAGAGTGATAATAATGGAAATGGAACGACTCAGGAACCTTTTACAAAAACAGTTTTCAGTAATGTGACTTTTGTCGGACCGGTCGGGCAGGATCCTGCTTTTCAAAATACCACAGAGTATATCAAAGGAAATGGCCTGAACCCCAATAACGGTTCACGGTTAGGGCAATTCCAGGCTGCGATACAAATTCGCCGCAACTCTCATCTGAGTTGTTTTAATTCGGTCGCTATGGGATATCCGGTCGGACTTTTGATCGAGAACGATAAAGGTTCTCAGACTCAGGAGGCAGCTAAAAACGAGGTTTTTAAACTGAATCATATCGTTTTTGCAGGAATGGGAATTTTAGGAAGTGATAAAAATAAGAGCCTGCAAGGAGGTTTGTGTACGGACGGTACGAATATCGATGCCACACAGACGGCATTTTCTGAGACTTATTTTAATACAGCTACGGGGAATGTCGCTTATCCGGCTATTGCCGATCTGAAGTTGAGCCAACCCAATAGTATGGCAGCTTCTCCGAATTACGGCCCTCTGACTGGAAGTCCGTTGTTGGGAGCTGCCGATTTTACCGATGTTTTGCTGAGCAGTGGTTTTGACAAAGTGTCTTATATCGGTGCTTTTGCCAGTGACAAGGAGGCGGACAATTGGATGAGCGGTTGGACGAATTTTGATCCGCAACATACCTCTTATTAATGAATTGTTAAAATTACAGGCGAATTTACTCCCGTAGATTTACAATTTGTAAATGATGTGAATAAGTAGTAATATTTCGGCGAAATTGAAAAAAGGATGCTTTTGCGGCATCCTTTTTGTTTTAACATTTAACAGTAACGTCATGAGTTTGTCACGAACTTGTCATATTGCAAGCTTACTTTTGTGGCGTTAAGATTTAGAAGACATTTTTTTTTCATAAGTTTGTATTAGGTTAGTTAGTAGTGAAAAGTTTCCCGCCGTGAGGCTCGAAACTTTTTCGTTTTTTGTGTTTTTCTTCAATTGAAATTTGCATATTTGTATGATGTTAGACGACAAAATATATCTTTTTAACCGATAGATCGTATAATATAGGAAATATAGTTTTATCACTAAATCATAGAACCATGAAAAAGTACATTTGCACTGTATGTGATTACGTTTATGATCCGGTACAAGGTGATCCGGATGCTGGTATCGAACCGGGAACAGCTTTCGAAGATTTGCCTGATGATTGGGTCTGTCCGTTGTGTGGGGTCGGTAAAGATGAATTCGAACCCTATGAAGAATAATTTTGGATTGTAAATAAATAGTGTTTACTTTGTGGCTTGAAATAGTTTTTATTTCATGTTATTTCAAATTTAGTAACCTGGTCGTTTGGCGGTTAAAGTCATAAAGATACAAGAGGTCGGCAATCCCTCATTGAATGTGTTAGAAATAATACATGGATATAGCTCCCCCGAAAGGGAGCTATTTTTGTGTGAAATAAGTAAAAAAGCTTATTAAAATAGCGTTGGATAGGTATTGTTATTTAACAGAATATGAATAGCTTTGCATAGCTTTTCGATAAATATGCCAAGTAAATGAATAATAGTGGTTTGGCATATAAATTGTTGAAGATTTGGTATTTTAAATAAAATATGATGCGGAATATACGTGTAGTTTTTGCAGTTTTGTCTTTATCTGTTGTATTGGTTGCCGGAGTTGCAGATGAATTACAGGCACAGGAGAAAAGACAGGGATGGATTAAACGATTGAGATACAGGCGGGAATTACGTCGGGAGTTGCAAGGTGAGATTCAATTATCCGGAGCTTTTGCTCTTTATCCTATGGCTGTGAAATGGGCGGAAGAGTTTCGTAAGATCCATCCTAAAGTGAGGATCGATATTTCTGCCGGTGGGGCTGGTAAAGGAATTACCGATGCTTTGGCTAAGGTGGTAGACCTTGGAATGGTCTCCCGGGATATTTATCCGCAGGAACTGGAAAAAGGGGCTTTCCCGATAGCGGTGGTGAAGGATGCCGTCGTACCTACTATTAATTCGAATAATCCTTTGATCGATCAGATATTAGCGACCGGTTTAAAGCAACAGGTGGCTCAGGATCTGTGGATTCATACCACAGCCCGGACCTGGGGCGATGTGCTGGGGACGGGCAGTACGATACCGGTACATGTGTATACCCGCTCGGATGCTTGCGGTGCTGCAGAAACTTTTGCTGCCTGGTTAGGAGCCAAACAAGAGGATCTGGAAGGAACCGCTGTATTCGGAGATCCCGGAGTCACTTCTGTGGTGCAACGTGACAAAGTAGGGATCGGATTTAATAATATTGCCTATGCTTACGATATCAATTCTAAAAAGCCTTATCGGCATATCGCAGTGATTCCCTTGGATTTGAACGGCAATGGAAAGATCGATCCGGAAGAAGATTTTTATGCCACTAGTACAGAATTGAATGCTGCTATTGCAGAAGGGAAATATCCCAGCCCGCCGGCCCGGAACCTGTTTTTGGTTTCGAATGGAAAACCGATGAAACCGGAAGTGCTTGCTTTTCTCGAATTTATTTTGACAGATGGGCAGCAATATGCTCCTGAAGTGGGATATATCGGGCTTTCATCCGATATATTGGAAGAAGAATTATTCAAATTGCAGGAATAATGATGGAGGAAGAAGATAAGATTGTACAAAAAACTTCCAGGATCCGCCTGATCAAAGATAAGATGGCCGGATCAATGATGTTGACTTTTACGTTAGTGTCTGTGTTGTTGGTCGTGCTGATCGGTATTGGTCTGGTGCTGAAATCTTTGCCTATTTTACACGACAAATCCCTGTGGGAGTTACTTAGTGGAGCGAAATGGAAACCGATGCGCGGGGATTTCGGTTTCCTGCCGTTTATTATGGGTACCCTTTGGGTGACGGCTATCGCTATCCTTTGGACTTTACCGGTTTCGTTATTTACCGCTATTTTCCTGACGGAAAATTCTAAGAGTTGGGTGAAAAGGGTGGTGTTTCCGGCTCTCGATATTTTGGCCGGTCTGCCTTCGGTCGTCTATGGAGTGTGGGGTATTTTAGTCGTAGTCCCCTGGATTTCCGATCGGTTGGCTCCACACTTTGTGGAATATTCTACAGGTTATTCCACACTGGCTGCCGGTATTGTATTGGGGATCATGATCCTGCCTTTGCTGATCAGTTTGTTTGTGGAATTATTTTCTTCTGTTCCTAAGGAATACCGGGAAGCTTCCTTATCCTTGGGAGCAACCCGTTGGCAGACGACGAAATATGTATTGCTGAAGAAGACTTTCCCGGGGATAGTAGCTTCGGTGACCCTGGCTATTTCGAGGGCTATGGGGGAGACGATCGCCGTGTTGATGGTGTGTGGAAATATTGTACAACTTCCCGACTCGTTATTCGACGGTTGTTATCCGTTGCCGGCATTGATCGCCAATAACTACGGGGAAATGTTGTCATTGCCGCTTTATGAATCGGCATTGATGTTTGCCGCTTTGATTTTGTTTGTGGTCGTATTTGTCTTTAATATCGCTTCCCGCCTGATCCTTAGAAAGCTGGAACGGAATTTGGTATGATCGAAAAACCGATGTCATGAAATTGAAATTTATTGAAGAGAAGGCTATGAAAGTGGTGATGTTGGTGACAACATTACTGGTATTTTTGTTTGTAGGCAGTATTTTATATACCATCGTCAAAAACGGCTGGGGAGCCATGAATTGGGAAATGATTTCCTCTTTGCCGGGAGGCGGGTTTTACATCGGCAAAGAAGGAGGGTTGCTGAATGCTATCGTCGGTTCGTTGTATATTGTGGGAGCTTCTACGGTATTGGGTCTGGCGGTGAGTATTCCTGTCGTGTTTTATCTGAATGTATATCTGAAAAAAAATTCGAAACGGGGTTCGTTCGCCCGACTGGCGTATGATGTGCTTTTCGGAATCCCTTCGATCGTATACGGGGCTTTTGCTTTTACCATCATGATCTATTTGGGGTTGAAGACTTCTTTGGCCGGTGGTATTATTGTCATAACACTATTGATCATTCCGATTTTTATCCGTTCGATGGACGAGATTGCCCGGGAATTGCCGCAGGATATGCTGAATGCTTCTTATTCCCTGGGAGCTACGCGTTACGAAACGATCAAAGTGGTTGTCCGGCAGATCGCTCCGGGTATCGCTACAGCTACTTTGTTGTCTATCGGCCGGGCGATCGGAGATGCTGCTGCGGTGTTGTTCACTGCCGGGTATACGGATAATATCCCGACTTCCCTGGGACAGCCGGCAGCCACTTTGCCTCTGGCCGTATTTTTTCAGCTGAGCAGCCCTATACCCGCAGTTCAGGAAAGGGCGTATGCCGCCGCTTTGATATTGACTATTATTGTTTTGATATTGAGTATCCTGGGACGGATTATTACGAACCGTTTCTCCAGGAATAAAATTCAGTAATCATCGTGATTAAAATAATTGAGTAACTTAGTAATCTGGTAACTATATATGAATATTCCGTTTTTAGGTAAGAAAATCAAATGGTATAATATGTCCGATTTGAATGAAACAGAATTGAAAAAAGGTTTTTTTCGTCCGAATCAGAAATTTTGTACCGATGATTCCAAAAGATCGAACATTGTCGTAGACCATTTGAATGTCACTATCCAGCACAATCATATTCTGAAAGAGGTGTCGGCAGTTATTCCGGACCGGAAGATTACCTGTATTATCGGTCCTTCGGGTTGTGGAAAGTCGACTTTGCTCAAGAGCTTGAACCGTCTGTTGGATACGAATGAAGAGGTTCATATTTCGGGTAGTGTGTTGGTAGACGGGGAAGAATTGTATGCTCCGGGAGTAGAGATTACACATATACGGCGTAAGATGGGATTGTTGTCGCAACGTCCCTGTCCGCTACCGATGTCTGTTTATGATAATATCGCTTACGGTTGCCGGATTCATGGTATACGTAACCGGAAGAAGCTGAATATGATCGTACGCCATTACCTGCAGGCTGTGGGATTATGGGAAGAGGTGAAAGATCGTTTGCATACTCCGGCAGGTCGGATGTCTATCGGACAGCAACAACGCCTCTGTCTGGCCCGGGGATTAGCTGTCGAACCCCAGTTTATCCTGGCAGACGAAGCGACTTCGGCTTTGGATCCTATATCGAGTAAAACCATCGAGGATCTGTTTTTAAAACTTAAAGAGGAATATGCTATTGTATTGGTGACGCATACGTTGCGTCAGGCCTTACGAATTGCCGATTATGTGATCTTTATGTATATGGGAGAGATCATCGAGGCCGGACCGGCAGAACAAATCTTTAAAAATCCACAAAAGGAGTTGACACAGAAATATTTGGCCGGGGTATTTAGTTAGAAAAAGTAAAAAGTGGGAAAAAGCTATAAGCTAAGGGCTTGGAGCTGGGGAGGAAAGTAAAAATCGATTGGGATATGATGAAAGAGGATGTAATACGGTTGAATGAGCAGCTGAAAGGCAAGAAGGCGGAAGAGGTATTGGATTATTTTTTGGAAAAATACCAGGGACATATTGCTCTGGCGTCGAGTCTGGGGATTGAAGACCAGGTGTTGACTGCTATGATTTGCGGGATCGATGCGACTACCCGTATTTTTACTTTGGACACCGGGCGGTTGTTTCCTGAAACATATAGTCTGATCGGGCGGACAAATATGACATATGGAATCCGGATTCAGGTATTTTTCCCGGACTATCACGAAGTGGAAAAAATGGTGGCGGAACATGGGGTGAATTTGTTTTACGATAGCATTGAATACAGGAGGTTATGTTGTCATATCCGTAAACTGGAACCTCTGAAACGTGCTTTCCAGGGAATGAAAGTGTGGATTTGCGGATTGCGGCACGAACAATCGGTTACCCGTACAGGAAATCAGTTGGTAGAATGGGACGGGATGAACGGATTGATAAAAGTGAATCCTTTGATCGATTGGACAGAAACCGAGGTATGGGAGTATATCCGTGAGCACGGCGTACCTTATAATAAATTGCATGATCAGGGATTTCCGAGTATCGGTTGTCAGCCCTGTACCCGGGCTGTTAAGCCCGGCGAAGATATCCGGGCCGGACGTTGGTGGTGGGAGTCGCCTGAACACAAAGAATGTGGATTACATAAATGACCGGATTTCTCGTTGCCTTGATGGTCGGAAAATTTTCTACCGGACCTAATAATGAAAGGTGCTTATATACATGTTTACTCTAAATGTAGGTTTATTTTGTTATTTATTCGTCTTCGGTGATCGTGTTTGGGGACCCGGTCGCTTCTGTCGGTCGTCTAACTTTTTCTTTCACTGACCGGCGGAACTCCTCACTGCGTTCGTCAGACACCACCGGTCGGGCGTTCAGAAAAAGCAAGACGACACTCGCCAGAGCTCCAATGATCCCCGAACACGAACACCTCCGACTTACGTTATCACTGAATTGCAGACCGGTCTTGATTTAAGAAAGATCATTCTCCCTGGAAATAAGCCGGATAGTCCGTTTTTCCTATTTTCGTAAATTTCCGCTTGTATTTCCTTTACCGGTTAGCTCTGCCGTTAGATGGAGGGTTTTATGGCGGAAGACCATTGGAGCGGGAACGAGGAACCGGTTAGGTTTTCCGAACGTCCGACCGGTGGTGTCTGACGAACGAAGTGAGGAGTTCCGCCGGTCAGTGAAGGAAAGCCTTAGCGGATCGTTCCAGGCGAACCGGTCTGACGGGATAAAACCCGGAATCGGAATAGAAAGAAAAAAAATAAACCTACATTTATAAGTTGTAAATATGTATATCACTACCTGATAGAAATGCTTAGCGGGCTTGAAATGTCTTTTATCTATCGAAGATTTTCGGTCAATTAGGGTGGAAATATTTATAAAAAAACAGCAGTTGATAATCTATTGCATTATTCCAATATTCGTGTGTATGCCCGCCCGGACGGGTGAGGAAATCGTGGGGAATATTGTAATACCGGAGTTTTTCATGTAATTTCTGATTTACGGTATAGAAGAAGTCGTAATATCCGCAATCGATAATGATGGCTAAAGGTCCCGATTTGCTGTTGTAGGGCAATTGGTTGATTACGGTATATTCGTTCCAACGCTGGGGATTCTCGGAATAGGGGCCCAGCAATTGCTTCATTTCCCAATTTTCGGGGAAAGGCCGGATATCGACACCTCCGCTTATCGAGCCACAGGCTCCGTAAGTGTCCGGGTGACGGAAAGCCAGCCATAAAGCACCGTGCCCGCCCATACTGAAACCGGTGATAGCTCTTCCTTTGCGGTTATTATAAGTGCGGTATTGGGAATCGATATAGTTGATCAGCTCTTTGCTCACATAAGTTTCATAGCGGTAGGAAGGATTGATGGGGCTATCCCAATACCAACTGTTCAGGCCGTCGGGACATACGATGATCATATCGAAATTAGAAGCCATTTGAGCCAGATCGGGTTTTGTATAGGTGGCCCACGTATCGTAACATCCTCCATAACCGTGGAGCAGATAGGCTACCGGGTATTTTTTCTGTGTATTTTGGGTATAGCTGGCAGGCAGGATAATGATATTTTTAATTTGTTTTTTCATGGACGTACTGTAAACCGAGATCGTGTCTATTTTCTGGGCTTGAGTTGGGAGGTATGTCCCGATCAGAAATAAGGATAGGAACAATAATTGTATCAGTCTTATTTTTTTCATAAGGGTATACTTATTGGTTTGTTACCGGATATTAACAATATAAAACTTGCTGCAAATACTCTGTAAAGATATTTATTTCTTGTATATTTTCCTGCATATTTTTTTGTTTTTCTTTGATTTTGTCCCTGCGGATATGTAACAAATACGTCATTATTTTTCAATAGTTTCGTCATAAATTTGCATTTTGTATATGGATTTCTTGTAAAGGTTCATCTTCCTCGACTGTTACGGGCAACATTTGACGTAAACTCTGGTAGGCATAAAATACCGGATACAAAGAATGTTTTGGAGATTAAAATCTAAAGTGATCCTACTGATTATTTTGGAAACTATCGATTTTATAGTAAAATCTATTTTTATTGTATGTGTGTGTAAAATTGGGGGGTATGTATTGAATTATTTGTGTTTTATTTTGATATATGTGTATTTTTTTTGGGGGGATATGTGGAAAAATAATTCAAATTTTATTTGATTATTGTTCTAAATATGTATTTTTGTCTTGGTTTTAATGAAAATAAGAAATGGGTTTGGAAAAATACTTTTTGTAGCGTATATATCCCCTTGTTTTTTTAGATTGAATATTGAAAACAGATGTTTTTATTGAAACAATATCGGCAAATCGTCTCTTTTTTCCCGGACTGTCAGATTGTGGGAACGGCTAAAGACACTTTTCAATTTCCTTCTGCCGGGAAAAGACTTCCGGCACTTATCGTTTGATTTAAAATTTCAGGCTTATGAAGATTACACTATCACAGTTGAACGTTATGGTCGGAGATATTCTCTCGAATAAAAGTAAGAACATAGACTATATTGACGAGGCTGCGGATAGTGGTGCAGATCCGGCGTTACCCGGCGAAATGGTCCTGTCTGCTGTGGGAAGGGTGTAAGATGCCGTTGGCCGATGATGTATACAGAGATAAAGAACCACCTAAACAATAAATATTATGACAACACTTAGATTTAAAATGGTTGAAGAGGCGATCGGAAGAAAAGCCGTAGAAGTAAAAGCACCTGCCGAACGTCCGGCAGAGTATTTCGGAAAATATGTTTTTGATCGGGACAAAATGCGGAAATATTTGCCGAAAGCTTGTTTCGAAACGTTGATGAATACGATGAAGAACGGGAGCCCGTTGGATCGGGAAACAGCCGATTGTGTGGCTGCCGGAATGAAACAGTGGGCTCAGGATATGGGAGCTACTCACTATACGCATTGGTTTCAACCCTTGACGGGAGGAACTGCGGAGAAACACGATGCTTTTATCGAGGCCGATCACGAAGGAGGAGTGTTGGAAGAGTTCACAGGAAAGTTGCTGATACAACAAGAACCGGATGCTTCCAGTTTTCCGAGCGGTGGTCTTCGCAATACATTTGAAGCCCGGGGATATAGTGCCTGGGATCCTAGTTCTCCGGCCTTTATTGTCGATACGACCCTTTGTATACCGACTATCTTTATTGCTTATACGGGGGAGGCCCTGGATTTCAAGGCCCCTCTTTTGAGGGCACTCGAGGCAGTAAACCGTGCGGCTGTGGATATTTGCCGGTATTTCGACCCGAAGGTGGAAAAAGTGTTCTCTTATCTGGGATGGGAGCAGGAATATTTTTTGGTAGACGAAAGCCTGTGGGCGGCCCGTCCTGATCTGGTACTTACCGGCCGGACGATGATGGGACATGAAAGTGCTAAAAATCAACAGCTGGATGATCATTATTTCGGTTCTATACCGACTCGGGTGATTGCTTTTATGAAGGATCTGGAATACGAATGTCAGCAATTGGGAATCCCGGTAAAAACCCGCCACAATGAGGTGGCTCCGAACCAGTTCGAACTTGCTCCGGTTTTCGAAGAGACCAATCTGGCTAATGACCACAATCAGTTGTTGATGTCTACCATGAAAGTGGTGGCGAGGCGTCATTGTTTCCGGGTACTTTTGCACGAAAAACCTTTCAAGGGGATCAACGGTTCGGGCAAACACAACAACTGGTCTTTGGGTACCGATACGGGAGTGAATCTGTTATCTCCGGGACGTTCTGCTGCAGAGAATCTGCAATTTATCACCTTTCTGGTGAATATCCTGATGGCGGTCTATCGACGGAATGGCTTATTGAAAGCCTCTGTGATGAGTGCAGGCAATGCCCATCGTTTAGGAGCTAACGAAGCTCCTCCTGCTATTTTGTCGGTATTCCTGGGGACTCAGTTGTCGGCTATTCTGGATAAAATCGAATTCAGCCAATCGGATGAAGCGATTCAGTTGGATAAAAAGACTGGGTTCAGGATGGACGGGATTACGCATATCCCTGAACTATTCAGGGATACGACCGATCGTAACCGGACATCACCGTTTGCATTTACCGGTAACCGGTTCGAATTCCGTGCCGTCGGTTCCTCGGATAATTGTGCCGATGCCATGATCACTTTGAATACGGCAGTGGCTTATCAGTTAAAAGAGTTTAAAGCTGATATTGATAAACTCATCGCTGAAGGACATACGAAAGAAAATGCTATCTTTACGGTGTTAAAACGGTATACGGTGGCATGCAAACCGATTCGGTTCGAGGGGAATGGATATAGTGATGAATGGAAGGCTGAAGCTGCCCGGCGTGGGTTGGATTGTGAGACCAGCGTTCCCCTGATCTTCGATCGTCTGTTAGCCCAGGAGAACATCCGGATGTTCGGAGAAACCGGTGTATTGAACGAAGTGGAACTGCATGCCCGGGCTGAAGTGAAATGGGAGACATATACCAAAAAGGTACAGATCGAAGCCCGTATATTGGGAGATTTGGCTATGAATCATATCTTACCGGTGGCTTCGCGTTACCAGAGTATGTTGCTGGATAAGGTAAGCAAGTTTATGGCGATTTTCCCGAAAGAGAAAGCCAGGGTTTTGGCCGAACAAGACTTAGAATTGATAGAGAAGATAGCCCGGCATATGACCTGTATTCAGACCCAGGTGGAGGCAATGGTGGAAACCCGGAAAGTGATCAATAAGATGGGGGATATACGGGAAAAAGCGATTGCTTATCACGACCGGATAGCCCCGACCTTCGATGAGATCCGGGCTCATATCGATAAATTGGAATTGATTGTCGATAATGAAATGTGGACGTTGCCGAAATATCGGGAACTTTTGTTTTTGAGATAACGAACAGGAATGGAAATGTTATGAGTGACGCAATTAAACATGAATGTGGGATTGCCATGGTGAGGTTGTTGAAACCTTTGGAATACTACCGGAAAAAATACGGAGATGTTTTTTGGGGGATGAATAAGCTTTACCTGCTGATGGAAAAACAGCACAACCGTGGACAGGAAGGAGCCGGAATGGCTTCGGTAAAGTTGAATGTCCGTCCGGGCGAAGAATATATCTTCCGGGAGAGGGCGGAAGGAACGGGGGCTATTCAGGATATTTTTTCTGCTGTCCACCGGGCGATTACCGAATGCCGGAGGATAGAACCGGAGGTGCCCGACGAGGAGTTGCCTTTTATCGGCGAGATGTACATGGGGCATTTGCGTTACAGTACAACGGGGCGTTCGGGGATTTCATACCTACATCCTTTTTTGCGTCGTAATAATTGGCGGAGCCGGAATCTTTCGTTGGCCGGAAATTTCAACCTGACCAATGTGGACGAAATATTGCAGTATATCGTGGAAAGGGGACAACATCCCCGGCATAATGCGGATACTTTTATTATACTGGAGCAATTAGGGTATTTACTGGATTATGAGGTGGAACACCTCTACCGGAGATTCAAGGCCGAGGGCCTGGCCGGTCAGGCGATGAACGATGCGATCGAAGAGAATATCGATATCGAACATATTTTGCAGGAAGCTTCGGCACGCTGGGACGGAGGATATGTCATTACCGGTTTGTTGGGAAGCGGGGATCTTTTCGCTTTCCGGGATCCTCATGGAATCCGGCCTGCTTTTTATTATGCCAGCGATGAGGTGATCGTCGTTGCTTCCGAGCGTCCGGTTATTCAAACGGTTTTCGATTTGCCGGTAACAGAGGTGAAAGAATTGATGCCCGGACAGAGTATCGTTGTGAAACGGAACGGTAATATGAAAGTAAGTACGATCCATCCGGCCGTTGAGGTAACTCCCTGTTCTTTTGAACGGATTTATTTCTCCCGGGGAAGTGATTGCGATATTTATAACGAACGGAAGGAACTGGGGCGTCTGCTGACCGAAAATATTTTGAAAAGTGTCGGATATGATGTGGATCACACTATCTTTTCTTTTATCCCTAATACGGCAGAAATCGCTTATTATGGGATGATGCAGGGATTGGAAGCCTGGTTGGACCGGCAGAAGAGTGAAGAGATCTGTGCCCGGAACGGACAACTGAGCAGCGCGCAGATCCGGGAAATCCTGTCGCGGCAGATCCGGACCGAGAAGTTGGCCATCAAGGATATCAAACTGAGGACTTTTATCGCTGAAGGAAATAGCCGGAATGATTTAGCCGCCCACGTGTACGACACCACTTATGGGACAGTACGGGAAGGGGTGGATTCGATCGTCGTTATCGACGATAGTATTGTCCGGGGTACTACCTTGAGGCAAAGTATAATCAAAATCCTTTGCCGGCAGAAACCCAAAAAGATTGTGATTGTCTCCTCTTCGCCTCAAATCCGTTATCCGGATTGTTATGGCATCGATATGTCGAAGATGGGAGAGTTTATCGCTTTTCATGCTGCTATCGCTTTGCTGAAAGAGAGGGGATTAGAACGGGTGATCGATGAGGTGTATACCAAAAGTAAGGCTCAGATAGCATTACCCAAAGAAAAGGTCGTGAATTATGTCAAAGAAATTTATGCTCCTTTTACAGACGAAGAGATTTCTGCTAAGATTGCCGAAATGATCACCCCTGAGAATTGCCCTTCGGAAATAGCTGTGGTATATCAGACGATAGATCATTTACACCAGGCTTGTCCGAATCATTCCGGGGATTGGTATTTTTCGGGTGATTATCCCACTCCGGGCGGAAACCGTCTGGTGAACGGGGCTTTTGTGGAATGGTATGAGAAAAGGTTTAATTCCTAAATCCGTTTGTCGTGTTACAAAAGATAAAGACCTGGATGCTTCCGCTGGCCATGTTGTCGGGAGCATTTTTTTATGAATTCTTTCAACAGTTGGCTTTTTTAACGCCCTACCTGATTTTCAGTATGTTGTTTATTACATATTGTAAATTGTCTTTTCGCGATTTGAAGTTCAGTGGTTTGCATCTGTGGTTGCTGGCTGTTCAGGTTGTCGGGTGTTTGGTGGTTTACGGTGGATTGGTGTGGTTCGATCCGGTCGTGGCACAGGGAGGTCTGATTTGTGTTTTGGCGCCGACTGCAACGGCTGCTGCAGTGATCACGGGAATGCTCGGAGGAAGTGTCGCCTGTCTGGCGGCATATACTTTGATGAGTAGTTTAGTGGTAGCTGTCGTATCTCCCTTGATCTTTACTCTGTTGGGAGAACATAGCGATATGACCTTCTGGAATTCCGTACTTTTCATTTGCCGGCAAGTCATGCCTATCCTGATATTACCTTTTGCATTGGCCCTGTTTTTGGAGAAAGCTTTGCCGTCTCTCCACCGGCAGTTGAAAAAACTGCAAATTCTTTCTTTTTATCTTTGGGCGTTGGGATTGACCATTGTAACCGGGAAAACGGTTTATTTTATCGTGTATCAGGAGAATGCCGATATTACGGAAGAGTGGTGGATGGCCGCATTAGCATTGGTGATCTGTGTCCTGCAGTTTATCCTGGGCAGGCGTATCGGACGGCGGTATGGCGATCCTGTTTCGGGAGGGCAGGGACTCGGACAGAAAAATACCATCCTGGCTATCTGGATGGCACAGGTATATCTGAACCCTCTTTCCTCCATCGCTCCTGCTTCGTATGTGCTGTGGCAAAATATGATCAATAGCTGGCAGTTGTGGAAAAAAGGAAAATAAGAACAGAAGGCTACTCTATTGCTCTGGCTGCAGGAACGATATCTTCCCGCGCCACTTTCGTTGTAATGATGTTTTTCGGTCCGGGGATCAGGGGACTATTTTCCAATACATGGCGTACCCGGCTGTATTGATTGGCGGTAAACCGGTTTTGGTATGAATAGAAATAGTCCATGATATTGGTAGATATAAAACTTTCTCCTTCACATCCGTTTCTTTTGACCACTTCCTGAAAATTGTAAGGAGGCGTGAGTGTACTCAGCCATTCGGTATAGGCATTACGGTCATAATTGGGAGTATCCTCACAATAATCCGTTTCGTTGCACTCTTGTTCGGAGAATACGTGAAATAACCCCAAATAGTGGCCCAGCTCATGGGCTAAAGTCGTATAAACGTCATCCTCGGTGATATAGGTATTGTTGATAGAAATACAGTGGGTATAGGAAGGCATGTTCGAGAAATAGTGGTTATTCGCAGTCAGGCCCGGAAGACTGTTTTCACGGGGGGTGTATGGGAGGTGGGAGATGCCTGCCGTGGTCTCCTCTTTAAAGGTATATACAAATACATTGATGTATTTATTCAGGTCCCAAACGAATGAATTGAACGAAGTATTGCTTTGAGCCATGAAATCCTCACAGCTCATGACTGCTGCCGGGGTTTTCAGGATGCGTTCGATGCCGGGTTCGGCCAGGGGATTACCGGCAGGATCTTCGGTAGCCGTCACCAATTTCAGGTTCATAGGAATACTGTTGGTACCTGTATTGTACAAACGGTTGCATTCGTCGATCATTTTGGTGAAGAATTCTCCGGAAGCATTTTGCAAACTGTCGGTTTCATCCGCATAGAATAAATGAAAAATAACGGGCAGTTCATAATAATAGTTGTTGCCGCTTGTATCCTGATATACATGTACTTCAGCCTCTTTCTGGTCGCAGGTAAAAGTAAAACGGGTATCTCTTTCGGCTTTGGTGTCGTTGGTATCTACCTGAATTAATATTTCGGCCGTTTTACTGCCTTCCATTTTATCGGTTGTACACCAGGTATCCCCTCCTGTAATTTTCCATTCACAGTTACTGTTGACCGTTAATTTCCATACACCGCCGTTACCGGAAAACCGGAGGGTGTTTTCGGAAATTTTCAATACCTGGGGTGAAGGGTGATCGGTCACACAGGCGAACATTACGATCGTTGTGAAAATCAGAAATATAAGTCGTTGTATTTTCATCGGAATCTTTTTTATTGAATGCAAATGTATAAAAAAGACTTTATATACTTGACACTTTAAGTTGTTTTAAAGATTGTTTTCACACAGCCTGTAAAAATAGATTTTGGTGTACGGAATTGGAACATATACGATCGGTGACTTCGGAAAGCGACCGATCGTAGCCTCATAGCAGGCTGACTTCAGGATAAAACCGTTACTTTTAAGCGGTCTGTCCATTTTTTTATTCTGGTATCGGTTCGGTCCGATTCATTATTATCGTCGATCGGGAGCCCGACAAATTTACCGTCGATAACTCCACCGGAACCATCGAAACGATATTCAGAGGGGTCTACTTCTCCCGTAAAAGTACAACCGGTGTGCTGAAGCTCGTGATAGATGACACCCAAAGCATCACAAAAACTGGAACTAAAACTGACCGAATCTCCGCATCCGAACAAGGCGACGGTTTTGTTTTTCAGATCCATATCTTTGAGTTTGAAAAGGAAATCATTCCAGTCGTCCTGCATTTCCCCGACTCCCCAGGTCGAACAACCTAATAACAATACTTCGTAGGGTTGTACGGCATGGGGCGTTGTATCGGCGACATTGTGTACATCTTCTTTCCCGATCCCCAATTGAATAGCGATTTTATTCGCTACAGATTCGGTATCACCGTTGGTGGAACCGTAAAAAATACCTGTTTTTTTCATAAAAATAGTGATTTAAAGTTATTATAAGTCAACTGTTTATCTATTCTGTGCAGATCACTGTTCTGTTTACGGAGCGGAAGAGAAATGGGGTGGCTTATTATGTCGAAAAAATTTTAATTGTGGTTAAACTAATGGGCTGATTATTGAAAAATACCTAAAAATAGGGATTGGTTGGAATCGGATAAAATGTTTATTTTGCATGATTAAATTTATTTAGAATGAATAAGCGTTTAAAATATTCCGGTACAGATAAGATGAGTGATCTGATTTGTGAGAATTATAACCTGTTACTGGTGATGAGTCGGTTCGGGTTATCCTTGGGATTCGGTGACCAGACTGTACAGCAGGTATGTGAACGTCAGGGGGTGCATACGGGTACTTTTCTGGCTGTTGTGAATTTTATGGATGGGGAATGTTGTGTGTCCGAAGAGTTTCATGACCAGATATCGGTTGAAGCCCTGATGGAATATTTGAAGCAGGCTCATTCTTATTTTCTGGATTATAATCTGCCGGTGATCCGGCGGAGGTTAATAGATGCCATCGATTGTTCGCAGGATGACGTTGCTTTTCTGATTTTGAAATTTTACGATGAATATGTCAACGAGGTGCGGGCACATATGGGATATGAGAATGAGGTGGTTTTTAAATATGTGAATGCACTATTGCAGGGTGAGGATACCGGGCGATATAATATCGGTGTTTTTGTTGCACGTCATAACCAGATCGAGACTAAACTGACCGAACTCAAGAATATTATTGTCAAATATTATCCTTCCAGGGCGAATAATAATCTGTTGAATACCGTATTGTTCGATATTTATTCTTGTGAAAAAGATTTGTGTTCACATTGCCGGGTAGAAGATTATATGTTTGTTCCTCTGATTGCAGAATTGGAAAAGAAAGTACAGGAAAATGCAGGAAGATGAAGTTTTAAAGATTGCTATAGCCGAGACATCGATGATCGTCCGTAGTGGATTGGCATTGGTCTTGAAGCGGATTCAGGGATTGAAAATTCTTCCGATAGAGTTAGTCTCCGAAGAATCGTTGGATGAATGTGTACGATTTCATAAGCCTGAAATTCTGATTGTAAATCCGTCATTTACCGGATATTTCGATGTGCGTAAATTTAAAGAAACGCCTCAGAATGCGGGTGTGAAATGTATTGCTTTGATGTGTTCGGTGGCCGATCAGGGTGTGTTGCGGAATTACGATGAGTCTCTGACTATATATGACGATGCGGATACGATCAGGGAAAAATTGAATCGCCTGTTGAATGTTCCCGGGGAAGAGACAGAAGAAGAATTAGCCGGACAGGAAGTGTTGAGTAGCCGGGAAAAAGAAATTATTACTTGTGTCGTCAAAGGGATGACTAATAAAGAAATTGCAGATGCCTTGTATTTGTCGGCCCATACGGTGATTACTCACCGACGGAATATAGCCCGTAAGTTACAGATTCATAGTCCGGCAGGCCTGACTATTTATGCGATTGTAAATAAATTGGTGGAGTTGCAGGATATCAAAGAATATTTGTAATAAAAAATCCCGGAAACAATCCGGGATTTTTTATTATTTGATTTCAATCGTTCGTCCGTTTTTTTCTTCCGGAATTACCGTTTGTTTCGGGATATCGATGGTCAATACACCGTGTTCCATCCTGGCCTGAATCTTCTCTTTTACCACATCATCGGGCAAGATCATCGCTTGCTGGAAGCGGGTATATGAAAATTCACGTCTCAGATAGCGTCCCTCTTCTTTTTTATCTTCTTTCTGTTCGTGTTTCTTTTCCATACTGACGACCAACTGGTTGTTGTTTTCGATTTTGATGGTAAAATCCTCACGGGTCATACCCGGTGCAGCAACTTCGATTTCGTAATTTGTTTCGGTTTCCCGAATATTGATTGCCGGTGCAGTAGCATTGGTTTTTTCCATCCACGTGTTATCGAAGAAATCATTGAAGATATCCGGTAACCAAGTCTGTGTTCTTCTTACAGGTACCATAATTTAATCCTCCTATTATTTAAGTTTAACATATTCATTGGGTAGAACCGGTATTTTAAACCGTGTTCGTTTTAGGAGATTGCAATCGGTATGCCGCAATTCGTGGGGAAATACGTATTTTTTTTTGTAGATTATGTGTAATTTATTGATAATAAATAAGAAAGAAGAAAGAGATGCTTTGTGTGTTAAATTACTTGTAATGAGTGTGTTATGTTGTTTTGGCAGAATAAAGGAAAAATTGTCATAAAATCTGTTTGGAGGTCTGCCAAATCTTCATGGTTTTGTAACAAACCCGTGGGCTTTTAATGAGGGGATATCAGCTTTATTCTTTATTTTTGCCTTATTAATAAAAGAATAATACCGATGAAAATGCTCTTACCCGTATTGTTGATGCTGGCGACCGGGAAAACGATATTGCCCGGAGAGGTAAAAGTAAAGACTTTACCTCCTGAATCCCGTGAAGTTTTGGATTATTTACCCCGGAATATTGTTATAGCCCATCGGGGTACGACGTATTGGGCTCCGGAGGAAACCGAAGCCGCCATGCGTTGGGCCCGTAATATCGGAGCCGATTACCTGGAACTGGATTTACAACGAACGAAAGATGGGGTATTGATTGCTCTGCACGATGTCAATCTGAGGCGTACGACGAATGTTGAAACCGTATTTCCGGATCGGGCCGACTCGCCTGTTTCGGAGTTTACCCTGGAAGAGCTGAGACAACTGGATGCCGGTTCGTGGTTTAACAAAGCGAATCCGGATCGGGCCAGAAAAGCATTCGAAGGCTTAGACATACTGACCTTGGAAGATGTCGTGCGTATAGCCGAGGGCTATCGCATAGTCAGAGACCGGGCAGGAAAAAGAGTGTACGATATCGACGGGCAGGGGAGAAAGCACACCCGTTACGAAAAAGATCCTGACGATAACGGTAATCGTCCCGGTATTTATCCCGAAACCAAAGAACCTCATTTGTTTCCGGGTATGGAAAAAGATTTGGTGATAGAATTACAAAGACTGGGTTGGTATCATCCGGATGCCGGACAAATGAAACAAATTCCGGTAACCGCGGGCAAAGTAGCTATTGCAAATTCGTCGGCCCGGGTGATTTTGCAGACTTTCTCGGACGAGAGCCTGGTAAAACTGAAAGAAGCTTTCCCACGACGGATTCCTACCTGCTTTTTATTGTGGTTAGGGAATGACGTTTCTGACTTAAAACAAAATACCCCCGAGCAATATGCTGCCAAAATCAATTTCGGTATAGAAAACGGGGCTGTGATTATGGGGCCTAGTATTGCAGGGGCACCTAATCATTATGATGAACTTTTGTCTCCCGGAAACGGTGAATTGATTTACCGTTCGGGTATGGCCATTCATCCCTATAGTTTCGATACGGTGGAGCAGATGGAGGAATATACCGGATTGAAAGCCGGACAGCCGGCACAAAACCGGGCCGATGGAATGTTTACCAATAAGTCGGATATGACTATCCGGTTTTATCAGGAAACGTTGCCCGCAAAATATCTGAAGTCGAATGCAACCTCAGGCCTGCCGGATCATTTACAGCAAAAAAAGAAGCTGGAAAAGGCTGAAAAAGTATTGGAACAATTAGGGTATTACAACTGACCGGATTTAGGGAGGGTAGATTCGTTGCCCTCCTGCATAGCTGTAATGCGGGGATATGATTTCTATACCTGCCTCATTATAACGATCCTGAATATTTTGATGAAGGTTTCCGAATAGATCTCCCGGTCTATCGGACGACAAACAACTTCTTTGGCCGTAGTACGTATAAAAAGAACAAAATGAACTAAACACTAAAATTATGGCTAAAGAGAGTGTAAAAATCCTGCAAGGAAAATTGGATGTGGAAAGCTTGATTTCACAGTTAAACGCAGCATTGGCTGAAGAATGGTTGGCATACTATCAGTATTGGATCGGTGCTTTGGTTGTCGAAGGTGCTATGCGTCCGAATGTACAGAGTGAGTTTGAAGAACACGCCAATGAAGAACGCAAGCATGCCGAAATGATTGCTAAACGTATCATCGAACTGGAAGGCGTTCCTGTTTTGGATCCCCAAAAGTGGTCGGAACTGGCAAGATGCAAATACGATACTCCACAAGACTTTGATTCTGTTTGTCTGCTGAATGACAATGTGGCTTCCGAGCGTTGTGCCATACTGAGGTATCAGGAAATTGCCGACTTTACAAATGGTAAAGATTTTACGACCTGTGATATGGCGAAAAAAATTCTGGCCGAGGAGGAAGAGCATGAACAGGATCTTCAGGACTATCTGACCGATATTGCCCGGATGAAAAAATCAATCCTTGGTAAATAGTTTATTGTAATCACGGGGACGGGGCAATTGTGCGAAACTTTCGCACAATTGCCCCGTCCCCATGATTATTCGGTCTTTTCTGTCAATGTCAATATAATTTTTAAGAATCCAAAAAGAAAATCCATCTCGGATCTCTCCTCTCATTCCGAGAAGTTTTGACCTGTTAATGCATTTGCATAATGCCAGTATATTAATTGTTTTTTAGAGGTAAGAATATGCTGGTTAAATCTTCGTTTATGCCTGCAAATATAACAAATGCGGACAATAAAGGCAAAAATATCGGCTAAAATTTTCCTACCCAGTTCTTTATTTGTTTGTTATTTCCATCGTACTCCGTTTTAAACCGTGATTTAATCCGGATAGCAGAAAAAACGAACGATTTAATCAACATTTTTGTCTGCCGTTAGCGGTTTGAACGGGTTTTTCGATGCCGCATCCGGTGGAAAGAAACAAGAAATGAGAACAACTATTCATCCGATGAAATTGAAGTACAGACTGCTATTTCTGCCTATCCTGTTGTTTGCTTGCGGTGTGGCATCGGGGCAGGAGGCCGGTATGTCTGTGGCACCATTCGTCCGGGGAGATACGGCAGTCTTCCGGTTTGCTCCGGAAAAACGTATGTTCTGGGCTGATTACAAGGGAAATGCAATCGCTATCGATTCGCTTGCCCGTTCCATCCGGCAACACAAACTTTCGATCGAATCGGGCGATATGAAAGTACGTGTACTGGGATTTTGTTCCTCTTACGGTTCCTGCGCAGAGAACCTTGCGGCTGCGAAGAATCGGAGCAATCAGGTCAAATCCTATTTCATTGTCCATGAAGGATTGAAGGAGGATCATTTTCGGACGACCAACTCCACGCGCCAATGGCACGGGATGACTGATGTCATTGGGGTAGCCTATTTGTTCCGGAATTCGGAAACGATCCCGGCTTCCGGAACATTACCGGAAAGTGGCTTTACATCGGCCGATTCGGTGTCGGCATCGCAGGTTCTGAAACCCTTTGTCGAACCCGACACGCTTATTGCGGAGAGGTCTGCGAAACCGGCATCCGAATCCACGCGGCCGATTGCCAAGGCTTTGGAAAGCGCTCTGGGTGATCCCGTTCAACCCTGTTACCAGTGGG
>NZ_LARE01000123.1:0-2761 GCF_000980245.1 Odoribacter sp. N15.MGS-14 | reverse complement strand
AATCAGAGAGTCGGTTAGTGGTTACGACACCAGCCGGCTCTTTTTATCTTATCGGTTATAAACCCTGACCACATTTTCCTTGACTTCAAAGCGCACATCCGAAGTCTTCTCGATAAAGTCGAGCATAAACTGCAGGCTATTATTCCGTTTGATCGCTCCGGTAAATTTTTTCTGCCCGCTAGCTGCATGGATAAAAAAGAAATCCACATCATACCAGCGACTTAATTCGACAGCCAGATCCTCGAGTTTCATCCCTTCGAAATCGAAAAGGCCGTCTTTCCAGGAAGCGTAACGACCGGCATTTACCTCCCTGCAATTCATTTCTTTAGAGACATTGTCCACTTGTACTTGCTGCCCCGGTTTTATATATTGATTCCGGCCGGCAGCTTCCACCACAACAGCTCCTTTCAATAGGGTGATTTCAGTGTGTCGTTCGTCCGGATAGGCCATAACATTGAAGGAAGTTCCCAACACCGTTGTCTGTGCGTTAGGAGTATGCACGATAAAAGGCCGGAGCGAATCCTTTACCACCTCGAAAAAAGCTTCTCCGGTAATAAATACTTCCCGTTTGTCCGGTCCGAAAACAACCGGATATTTGATCTCGCTTTCGGCATTAATCCACACTTTCGTACCGTCGGACAAGGTCATAACGTATTCTCCGGCACGTGGAACACTTAACAAATGGTATTCCAACGCCTTTACTATAGTATCTTTAGCCCGGTACACTAAACCGGCCATCGAATCCCCGGTTACCTGTACAATTCCTAAATCCTTATCGACCGCACTCCCCGAGACCAGTTCGACCTGTTTTCCGTCTGCTAAAGTCAGGATTGCTTTTTTCTCCCCGCTATTTATTTGTTCAACAACCTTTTGTGGGCATACTTCCGGCTGTTTATCGGAATGCAACAGCCAATAAGCCCCGATACAAATCAAAAAAAGTGCAGCCACCCCGGACAATAGTTTTCTTTTTCTGAAAACTATCGTTTTTCTATCGTTTTGTCCCTTGACCTGCTTTATTGCCTGGGATACATCGATCTTCTTCCATTCCCCGGCATAATATAGCCGATAATAAACAGCACAATATTTCCGGTAAATTTCTAAATGCCCTTCATTCTCTTCCAGCCAGCAACGTACTGCCCGTTCCTGTTCATCCGTCGCCTTTCCCTGCAATAGCAATGGAATCAATGATATAATCTCTTCCTCTCCCATTAAAAACGATCGTTTTTTATTGTCTCTATAAGAGAAACAGATTTTTTGTAAAGAAGGGTGAATGAAGAAGATATTTTTTTCTATTTTTAGGAAATAGTACACAGTTATCAGAGATAACTTTTAGAAATATTATACGGTTCAGTAAATTTATAGGTAGGTATATTTCGTTACTTATTCGTCTCCGGTGATCGGAATTGGCGACCCGGTCTTGATTTGAGAAATAACATTCTACCTGGAAATAATCCGGATGATCCGGTTTCTTATTGCTGTAAATTTCTGTTTGTTTTTCTTTGCCGGTTAGCTCTGCCGTTAGATGAAGGGTTTTATGCCGTCAGACCGGTTCGCCTGGACCGGTCTGACGGCATAAAAACCGAAATCGGAATAGAAAGAAAAAAATTAAACCTACATTTTTTAACTCATAAAATCAGGCAAAAGCCAATCGATGACTTTTACCTGCTTAAGATGCCTTGGTCCGATAACCGGCTACTTTTGCTTATGCTTTTGAAAGTGAATCCAGCAGCGTAATAATTTCCGTAGAAGACGGTCGGGGAGCATAGGCATCGATGATCTTCTGCTCTTTATCCACCAAAATAAAACGGGGAATATAAAACAACTGCCATCCCTCTGCCAACTCCATATCGACAGAATTATATTGTGTCAACGGACTATTTTTGTGAGCGATATAGCTTTCCCAGGCTTCTTTCTGCTCATCCCGGGAAATCTGTAAAAATTCGATATCCGGATATTTCTCACTCAGGGCTGTAAAAGCCGGTGACTCTTGTATACAAGGTCCACACCAGGTAGCCCATAAATCGATATAAATCAACTTACCTCTGAAATCACTCAATTTCTTCTCATTCCCATCCACATCCGTCATTTTAAAATCAGGTGCCGGTTGACCGGGTAATAAACGGGCCGCTTGTTCCAGCTTCTTTTGCAACTCTACAGCAAAATCGGCCTGTTGCATCCGATTACCGACCGTGCGGATATCGTCGACAACCTGTAAGTTCAGATCATGTCTTAAAGCCGATACCTTCTCAAACCCCTGATACAATTCCTCACAACGGGGACTCATCCGATAATCTTCAAAATAACTTCTGTATTCCGGATCTTCCCGGTAAAACAGAATATTCCGCACGACAGCCACCTCCAGAAAGCGGTCTTCGTTCAAGTAGTTCAATTTCTCTTTTACCTCAGACAAAGCTTCTGCGCGATAAGTCTTTTGTAACTCCCTGGTTTCCTCCCTGCTTTTCCCCCGAAATTCATCGGCATACGATGCATAATACAAATAACTATTGATCACATCGGCATAGATACGTCCTTTTTCCAACGCTTTAAATTCCTCAGATACATTTTGCAAAGCCTCCAGCTGTTTTTCCCTTACTTGCGCCAGCGAACCGATCAGTTTCCGGGTTTCACGGAAATCGGCCTTTACATTCGATCCCCCTTCCAGATAAGACCCTCCTTTGGGAAATAATCGCTCTTTCATATAGGTATTTGCCTCGGCACCCACTCCCTCAAAACGGGCCTGCCGGTTGTCAGTCGTGATATA
>NZ_LARE01000017.1:0-55887 GCF_000980245.1 Odoribacter sp. N15.MGS-14 | reverse complement strand
AAAGGGTATCGATTTTCCTATCCCCGGTTGTCTGATAAGCCATCCATACATAATCATAAGTCCTGCCCTTATCTTCCGACTGGATCACAGTAGGAATAAATAAACGGCTCAACAAATCACACCGGTAAACGGGTTCTATTCCGGTTACTTCGGTCCGATTCAGTTCGTGATAATCATAATTGCCTTTATCGTCATAGCATGACCAGCACAGTACAGGCAAGAATGCCAATAAAAATAAATATATCGTTCTCATAGTTCATTCATTATTAAGGGAAAACAACTTCTTTACCATTCTCGTCTTTTAAAGGTGGATTGTTTTTCGGATCTGCATTATATTCGGCTAATGCCTTTTTTATTTTAGCCAGGTAATAATTTCTCAAAGAGTAGGTGTCATAGTTATTTATGATATAAATCAAAAATTCATTATCCCACTTTTGTCCGGTGACATCGATCATAAAACGATGTTTTACCTCCGACCAATCCCCCAAATAAAGTTTATAGTAATAACTATTGTCTTTCCAACAGGTAGGACGTTCCAATTTATCCGAAATCGTGATACTTTTCACCAGTTTATTCACCTCCCCGGTCTGGAAGTCATCAGACGGTAATAACCGCAATACCAATTTCCGGGCATTTTTCCGCAAACCGGCATCTTCCCGTTTTACGATCACATTCAACTTCAATACATTCTGATTCGCCGGCAGTATCAACTCGTTTTTTTCGCCTAAAGATTCATAATGCACACCTGCTACTGCCGGAAATTCCATATCTACATAAGTGGAATCGACCACCTTTTCGGGTTCTTCCTCATCGTACGTATATTTCCATTCTTTGGTAACTTGTTCGAACCTGACGGTACGGGGATAATCCGTTACTTCCCCGACCGAGATCAGCTCGATTTGCACGGTATCTTTTTGTTTGCTTTCGGGATAATAAGCAAAAGTGTATACCTCTTCAGCCTTTGTCTTAAATTGTATCCGATCTGTTCCTTCGAAGGACATATATTCTTCCGAACAACTACAAATCATCGAGCAAGCCATCCCTATTCCCAATAAATATTTTAATTTCATACGTTCAAGCTTTTAATTATTCAAACTTAATTTCACTTTTCGGCAAAGGCAGTATATAAACCGCTTTGCTTCCTTCTGTATCGGTCCAAAGGATTGTTTTATCGCCCCTACGTTTGGCTTGGAAAAATTGCTGTCCTTCTCCGTAAAATTCTTTCTGGTACTCCTTGGCCACAAAAGCATTTTTCAGGTCGACAGTTGCGACATTTACAACGGAGATATTCCGGGCTGCGACCAACTCATCAACTAAAGGTTTATACTCTGTTTCCCGATCGGTACATTCGATCGCAATCAAATACATCTCGTACAAACGGATCAATGGCACTTCTTGTAAACCGGCATCAGGCATGCCATCCTGTTTATATTTCTCCAGAATATAACGGGTTCCCGACTTTTCAGTAATCTCATTCCATAAATAAGTCACCCGGTAATCGGTAACATCCGATTCGAAAATATCGGTTTTCACCTTGTCTTGATCCTGTTCTACTCCACCGGCGTTTAAAAAATAATCAGAAACAATATCGTTCAGATTATAGACATGTAAAGAAAAAAGATGCTCCGGGGAAGCAATATTGTCTTTTGCAGCAAAATCTGTCCCCTGATTCAATCTGAAATCTTTATTGGCGATAACCCGGCCTGCATACTCCGCTGCTTGGGATTTATCCTGAATCCACAAATAGAACCGGGCTTTCAATGCCAACACCGCCCAATAATTCAAGCGGTTTTGCCGATAACTGAAAAATTCATCGTTCATCCCTTTTTCTTCCACTTCTTTCAACAGAACTTCGGCGTCATTCAAATCTTTTTCCAGATAGCCCACATACTCTTCCCAGGTATTTACTTCATGATAATTTTTAGATACCGTACGTACATAAGACAATATCCTGTCTTTTGTCTGTTCACCCGGTATCGGGCCGAACAGCCGCAAAATATCCAGATGGCAGAAAGCCCTCATCGCCAATGCCTCTCCCTTGATCAGATCATGCATATCCGAAGTCAAAATCCCATTATCCACATAACCGAGCAGATTATTGATATTGACGATCGTATTGTAAAATTTCCCGTAGATATCTTCGATCAATCTTTCGACTTCGGCATTTTTATAATCATAAGCGGCGGTATACCCATCGGTCGCCTGCGGATCTGTCTTCCAATGCTGAGCCAGATTCTCACAAAACTCCATGGTCAACGTTTTCCCATACAGTTTACTGTCTTTCAACATAATATAATTACCGATCAAAGCATTCTTAAAGCCATTTTCATCCGAAAACATCTCTTTTTGCTCGACTTTATCTTTCGGATTGACGCTCAACCAATCGCTACATCCGGTCCCTAACAGGAGGCAGCCTATCATTATATAATAAATCGTCTTTTTCATGTTGCTGAAATTTTAAAAGGTTGCTGAAAGAGAGAAAGTAAATCTCCGGGAAAAAGGGTAGGCGATACCTCTTTCCTGCTTGATGCTCGATACGCGGAATAAATTATCCGTATTAAAAGAGAGAGATAAATATTGGGTTCCCAAGTGTTTTTTCACCCAAGGCTGTAAGAAATCGTATTTTACCTGTATGCTCTGACATTCGAGGGTATTCTCTTTTTGCACGAAACGGGATGACATCTGAGTTTCCTGCGTATTCTTGATATCTTTAAAGAAAGTATGATCCCCCGGATTTACCCAACGGTCTTTATACACCCTTCGGTCTACATTGTATCTGGTATCCGCATTCTCTACCCGATTCACCAAAGTTGAATTATATTGAGATCCCCCCAAGCGATAACCGAAAGACAGGTTCACACTCAAGTCGCGGAAAGTAAACATAGTATTGATATTTCCTCTGAATTTAGGATCGGTTACTCCACAGGCCACTTTATCACGGGCATCCCAATTGAATGTGACATTACCGAAGCGGTCGATAAACAATTCCTGTCCGGTACTGGGATCGATCCCCAGAGAAGGGACGACATAGATGGTCCGCAAAGCCTCTCCTTCCCGATACATGAAATTCGGGTTAGATCCTCCTTGTAATTCCAATTCCTCGTTGGCCACTTTCAATGCCTCGGAGATTTTGACAATCTCGTTCTTTTCATGAATGAAGCTGGCAGATACCGACCAAATGATATTCTTTTCCGTATTCCGGATGGGATATCCTGACAAAGCCACTTCAACTCCCTTATTCTTCACTTTACCGACATTATCTGTATAACTGGGGAAACCATTCGTCAAAGGAAGATACATTTCAGACAATAAATTATTAGTCTGGTTTGTATATATATCGGTTGTCACTTTCAAGCGGTTATGAAATGCTCCGATTTCCAATCCGAAGTTCCATTTGTCGGTTTTCTGCCATTCCAGGTCATCATTGGCCAGACCTTTCAGGTGGCTTCCGAACCAATACCGGTACCGATCGTCGGTATAATATTCATAAGTAGCAAGGGCCTGATAAGCATCGAAATTCACCGATCCGGTCACCGCATAAGAACCCCGCAATTTCAGACGATCCAGCCACAATACATTTTCCATAAACTTTTCTTTATGAATATTCCAACCGATCCCGAAAGAATAAAAGGGCGCGAAGCGTTTCGAACTACCGAACTGGGAGGCCCCGTCCATACGATAAGCAACGTCGGCGAAATAACGATTGTCGTAGATGTAATTCACATTCCCCGTTACACCGATGCGCCGGTTGAGCGATTCGGATCCGGTAGGTTTTCCATCTTTCTGGTATTGAAGAGCCATCGATAGAAATTTAATATTGGATTGGGGAAAACCTTCTACCTGAAATGTATAAGAATGCGATTTATCCTGGGCGAGATTATAATCCAAACCGACATAAAGCTCATGTTTTTCTTTGAAATTCCGGGAATAACTCAAAGTCAGACTCCAATCATAACTGAAGCTTTTCCCCGAAGAATAGATATATTCTCCTTTACGGAAAATCTGTTCATCCGAATAATCCTTAAATTTGGTATGGTCGGCAGGTTTAAAATTATCATAATCATTCACCTGTTTCGACAAACCGATGCGGGAACGCAAGGTCAGGCCTTCCCAGGGTTTCCATTCTACATCGAAATTATTGGTAATAGTCGTATAAGTCTTTTTATCGACCAAATCGAGCGTAGCATTGTAAAGCGGATTTTCAGGGGCTGTATTCCAAAAATCTCCTTTTTGTTCGAGTTCTTTCAACACTTTACCATCTTCTCCGCGTTCCCGCCAGTAAGGATTGAGTTTCACATACTGATCGAAGGATCCGTAAGGTGATTCATTCGATTCGCTCAGTCCGACTTCGAGGTTATTGCGGAACAATAATTTTTCTTGCTGATACATCAGGTTAATATTCCCGTTGAAAGTTTTCCGGTCGGACCCTTTCATCACCCCCAGGATATCGTTATATTGAACAGAAGCAGAATAACGGAAGCCGTCATTCCCTCCTCCTTCCAACCGCAGGTTGTGCTTGTGTCCTACACCCGTACGCAAAGGCTTCGACAACCAATAAGTATCGACTCCCCGTTCTACTTCTTGTTTGATCCTGGCCTGCCTTTTCCTCAACGCCATTTCCATATCGGCCCATTCGTTTTTATATAAACCGGCACTCTCTTCCAACTGAAGTTTTTCAGCAGCATTCAATACATCGTAATCGCTCAGATCAGGCACCTCGATATTCACACTTCCCCGATAAGACAACCTCAATTTTCCAGCCTCGGGTTGTTTAGTCTCGATGACAATCACTCCATTAGCTCCCCGGGATCCATAAATCGCGGTAGCCGAACCGTCTTTCAACAAAGTCACTGAACTAATATCCTCGTCGTTTAAATCCAGCATCCGGGTGAGACTGATCTCAAAACCATCCAGGATTATCAAGGGAGTATTCAAATCTACTTTCGTTTCATTTTTCAGGTCCTCTACCGTCGGTAAACTGGAAGTTCCCCGGATCTGTACTTCCGGTAAATGGTTCGGATCTGCCCCATAGACATTGTTTTCGATAATATTGAAGGTCGGATCGATATTTTTCAACGTAGATAATAAATTACGTCCCCGAAAAGATTTCAGTTCTTTCTCCGTAATTGTCGATACCGAACCGGTAAAACTCTCCTGAGATTTCTTAAAAATACCGGTTACCACAACTTCATCCATTTCGGCCACTTCCTCCTCTAATTTTATTTTCAATTCACTTTGGCCATTATACCGAACTTCCAAGGGTTTCATCCCGACAAAAGAAAAAGCCAACACAACCTCTTTGGTATCGGGTAATTCGAAACGGAATTTACCGTTCACATCGGTAGAGACTCCGAGCTGAGTTCCTTTGATCCGTACGGTTACCCCAGGCAAGGGTGTACCCCGGACATCCGTTACCTGTCCCTGAATAACCTGTACCTGTTTCGTCTGGGTAACCTCATCGAGTTTACGGATAATAATGGTCTTATCCGTAATATCGTACACCAGCTTCGTCCCTTGTAAACAGTTTTTCAATACCTCCTCGATCGTTGCATCCTTCATTTGTACATTCCGTTGAGTGATCCCTACCAAATCGGCATCACTATACACAAAACTAAAATCAGAATGAAGGCGGATTTCCTGAATCACTTCTTTGAGGGTTGCATTTTGTAAATTCAGGTCCAAACGCAACTGTTGTGCATAGACATTTGCTTTTATCTGCAAGGTCAATAGCAGTAAAAAAATAAAACTCGCTTTCATCACTAAAAAATGAATGATTTTTCTACACCCCGGACTAGGGTATAAAGACTTTTTTTTCATAATTTTGTATTTAAAGTTCAACAAACGCTCATTATCTGTTAGCAGCAGAAATGAACATGAATTTCAGGGCAGTGTTAGCAGCACTGCCTTTGTATTATCTGACAATCACTGTATTTTTATTTATTTCGAATTGTATTTTTCCTGTACTCTGCATTAGTTCCAACACCTGAGCAAATTTCTCATGCTTACGGATATTCAAAGAGAAAGGTATTTCTTTTGCTGCGGAAGTGGCATAAAACACCTCGAATGAATACCAACGCCCCAAGTCTTTCAAAATCCGCTCTAATGAACAATTATCGAACACCAATCGTCCGTCTTTCCAACCCACAAACAACTCAGTATCCACAGCAGCCACTTTCACGGCCTCTGTTTGTTTATCGAATACAGCTTGCTCCGAAGGTTTCAACTCATACACCTGTTTCCCGGCCGACACATTTACCCGGCCCGAGACCAGGGTCGTACGAATTTCTCTTTCATCGGCATAAGCCCTGATACCGAAAGTAGTGCCCAACACGTTGACCTGCATACCGCCGATATCGACGACAAACGGTTTCTCCGGATTTCGTTTTACCTCGAAATAAGCTTCTCCTTCCAATTTCACTTTGCGCAGATCGCCCGAAAACAGTACGGGATATTTCAAGCTGGATTCGGCATTCAAAAACACCTTCGAGCCATCGGCTAAAACCAAGGTATACTCTCCTCCCCGGGGCACTTTTAAAGTATGATATTCTTCCCCTCCCTTTACTCCCTCTTCGCAATACTTCAAAGAATCGGACCTCACCTCCCAATGTCCCCCCTGCATTTGTCCCCGGACAGCTGTTTCCCCCAAATCGATACTCGTTCCGTCGGCCAACTCGAGCACGGCATGGGATTTCCCAGGAATAAAAGGTACTGAAACAAGCGTTTTTTCTTGAGGAGTATGACTCAATTTTATAAAATAACCACTGGCAATCAATAAAGGGAGAAAGATGGCTGCGGCATAACGATACCAGCGGATCGTTCTCTTGCCCCTGTCCCGACCGACCGTTCTTTGCCGGATGATCTCCCATTCGGATTGGGTATCGGATTCATTTTTCACAAAACGACCTATACTCCGTTGCCAATGGGCAGAGGATAACAAACGCCGAAAAAGAAGTTCATGTGCTTCAGATGCAGCACGCCATCGCTCAAGCCCCCGGCTTTCTTCTTCATTCAATTGATCCCGGAGATAACGGAATATCAATCGGCTCAGGTGTCGTTGTGTTTTAATATTCATCACTTCAATCGCAGGTTGTTTCTATTATAACACGCAATCCCTGCTTTGGTGTAATATAAAAAGTCATTTTTTTTAATTTTAACTAAAAAATAGAAGTTGCAAGGGTTGCAGAAATTTAAGCCGACGAGTAGTTTTTGCGAAAAAACTTTCAGTTTGCCGAGACTCACTTCATTCTCGTCGAGAGCCCCAGGGCCTGTGTAGAATAATCTTTAATTCAATGATTCCCGACAGAAATCGAAGGATTGGTCATGCAATATCGACCCGGAAATATAGCCCAATGCCCCGTCCCTGTGGTTTATTAAGGAAATTGACAAAGAACCAGTAAGGAAAGAATATGTTTCAGGCGCTCACGCATATAATGGTTGGCATTATTCTTATGTTTTTTGACGGTATTTACCGTAATCTGAAGGATTTCAGCTATTTCTTCATGTTTTTTCCCTTCAAGGCTCAGGCGGTATACCTCCCGGCAAGCCGGAGGAAGTTCATTGAAAACTCCTAATAATAATTCGAATAATTCGGTTTCCAGGATATGATCCCAAAAAGATTCCAGTTCTTCTTCGTGGAGAGCCACTTCGGCATAACGATCTTTCACTCCCTGATGCCGGATCGTATTCAGACAACTATTTTTTACAGCCTTATACAAAAAAGCTTTGATCGTTTCTTCTGTTTTAAAATCAACTCTTTTCTCCCATAGACAAACAAACACATCCTGTACGACATCGTCGATCACCTCCCCCTCCTCGACATATTTCGCAGCAAAATAACGTAAGGCAGGAGCATATTTTTCATATAATATACGAAAAGCCTTTTCCTGTCCTACCGAAAAATCCCGGATAATATGTTCGTTTATATTTCCCAAGTCTGCCGTTTAAGAGAGTTATTCACCGATTCCATTTTTACAAAAGTGATTAAAAAATCTACCGACACCGAAATTTTCGAGTCAAAACAACGGCTAAAAATATAAATTAAATTCTAAATATACCGATTCTCTTTTGTTTTTGTATTTTTACCGTCAAAGAGACTACTATGGAGGTAAAAACGATATTGGGAAAACAGGAACTTAGCAAAACAGATTTAGTGGCGTTGTTGGATTGCCGGGATACAACGGAAGCAGAATTATTCCGGCATAGCCGACAGCTTCGGGATGCGACCATAGGGAACGGCGTTCACATGCGAGGCCTGATCGAGATTTCGAATGTATGCATCAAAGATTGCCTTTATTGTGGGATCCGGAAATCGAACAGCCAGGCCCAGCGCTACGAGCTGAACGATGAAGAAATCGTCGAAGCAGCTATCTTTGCTTACCGGAATCACTATGGTTCGGTGGTGTTACAAGGTGGCGAACGCCATGATCCGGCTTTTATCCTACGCATCGAACGGCTCGTCAGGGAGATCAAACACCTGAGTAACCAGCGTTTGGGGATCACTCTCTCGCTGGGAGAACAAACCGAAGACACCTACCGGAGATGGTTCGATGCAGGAGCTCACCGCTATCTGCTCCGGATCGAAACTTCGAACGAATCACTCTACCGAAAAATTCATCCTGCCGGCCAGCTTCATGATTTTCACACCCGGCTGGAATGTATCCGCAGCCTTCAGCGTTGCGGTTACCAGACCGGTACAGGTGTGATGATCGGACTTCCTTTTCAAACGACCGGAGATCTGGCCGACGATTTGCTCTTTTTGAAATCGATGGATATAGACATGGTGGGCATGGGACCTTATCTGGAACACCGGGATACTCCCCTATGGCGATACCGGGAAGCCCTTCCTTCCCAACAGGAACGTTTAAGGTTAGGACTGCATATGGTCAGTTGTCTCCGGCTGTTGATGCCTGATATCAATATCGCTGCGACGACAGCTTTACAGGCAATCGACCCGGAGGGACGGGAAAAAGCGCTGGAAATCGGTGCCAACGTAATCATGCCTAATATCACTCCTCTCGGCAACCGGGGCAACTACCGCCTCTATGAGAATAAGCCGGGCATGGATGAAGGAGCCGAGGAATCGACACGCCGGTTGATGGAAAGCGTCAAGCGAAGCGGATGCGAAATACAACTGGATACGTGGGGAGATTCCCTACACTTTCAGAACAGAGTGAAAAAATAGGTCAGGCTGCGGGCAACAAAGAACGGAAAGGCTCGAAAGCAGCTAAAATCACCAAGCCTCCCAACACGGTGATCAATACCCCGGACACCCGGTTGATGGTGATCAATACCCGAAGCCGGAATTTCTTCCGGAAAATGTTCACCAGCGTCGAAAGCGTATACCACCACAAACCACCGCCGATCACCACACCGGACAAAACGAACAATTCGATCCGATACGAAGGATCATCTCCGAAAACCGAAGCACCGGCAAAGACAGCCATAAAAACGACAATAGCCACCGGATTAGAAACAGTCAGAAAAAAAAGGGTCAGAAAATCACCCAGCAACCCTTTTTTAGTGACCCGCTTTTTCATCCGGATTTGCTTCAAGGGATTATCGAAATAGATTTTCAATCCTACGATAATCAGAAAAATTCCCCCGATGATCTGTAGGATCAACTCGTGAGTCTGTATGACATTGATCACGAATCCTAATCCGAAAGCCGCCACCGTAGCATAAAAAAGATCTGCACAGGCCGCTCCCATTCCGGCGACAAAACCGGCTAAAGCTCCTTTCTGTAATGTCTTTTGTATAATCAGTACACCCATCGGACCGAGTGGCACCGACACCATCAGTCCGATCAGTATTCCTCTGAAAATATAAACAACATCATACATGCTCTTCAAAGTTAAAATACACCTTATAAACGCTATAATCCGGACTTATACTTCCAGATTATCCGAAGAGAAACGATTCAAAATCGTATCATCATTGATCTCTTTCGACAAAGATTCAATAGTACTCATAGGTACATCGAACAAATCCAGAATCAACAAACCATCCAGGCACATATTAAATTTAGGGTCTATATTGAAACCGACAATACGCCCGTTCAATGAAATATATTTCTTCAATAAAATAGGAAGTTTATCGCTCGAAGGCTCTATATCACCGATCAACTTATCCAGCGTAGCGATATTATCCCCCGAAGCTTCCACCATTACATCCACATCGGGATCATGAGTCTCTACCCGATATTTACAGCGGGGAGAGATACACCGGGCCAACTCGGCATCCCAATGATTTCTGATGATAAACTTCATAATCAGTTCTTTCGAAACCTCCGAATATTTCCCGCTTATCGTCACCGGCCCGATCAGATAGCGGTATTCCGGATTCTTGATCAGGAAGTAAAGAATTCCTTTCCACAGCATAAATAAGGGCAACGGTTTACGCTGATAGTCTTCGATAATAAAAGAACGTCCTAATTCGATCGACTCATACAATACAGGCATGATCTGCTTGCGGATTTTGAACAGAGTATTGATATAAAATCCTTTTATCCCATAACGGTCGATGATATCCTTCCCTTTTCCCACCCGATAGGCCCCGACAATCCGGTCGGTATCGTTGTCCCAAATAAACAGATGATAATAGTATAAATCGAATTCATCCAGATCGATACTCCGGTTGGTGCCCTCGCCGACAGCCCGGAACGTCAGTTCACGCAAACGCCCGATCTCGTTCAGGATGTTCGGAATTTTCATGGTGGGAGCACAATAAACCGTATAATTTTTCATGGAAAACAACAGATAGTCTTCCATGATATCTTTAATTTCCTTTTGTAAAATTTCCACGGGAGTCTCCTTTGCTACCGGTTCGACCTGTTTTTCCGCCTTCTGGGATTTCAGGAAAAATTTTTTCACTTCGAGCGAAGATCCCAATAGATAAGTCTTTGCCCTCAAAAATTTACCGTATTGTATCAGATCGGCGAAAGAATTTTGAGTTTCTACAGAAATCGGATTTCCTACCCGTAATTTAATTACCCGGTTTTTCTTATTCAAGAGTTCCGAAGGTAATTTCACCGTTCGCAGCATCGGATGAATCATACCGAGTATCTGAAACAACATACTATTGGAACCTTTAAAATAAATCGGGATCACCGGCACATCGGCTTTCCGGATCAACTTCAACACAGAACGGCTCCACGCTTTATCTTCAATCGAATTCGAGTCGGCCTGGTAAGCAGATACCTCTCCTGCAGGAAACAGCCCCAACGCCCCTCCTTCCGATAAGTGCCTTAAAGCTTCTTTCAATCCCCCGGCACTCGAAATATCTTTCAGTCCCTCGAAAGGATTCACGCCTAAAAAATAATCTTTGATGGGTACGATCTTCTTCAGCAGAAAGTTAGCCATCACCTTATAATCGGGACGGATTTTACTCAACAACTTGATCAGGATAATCCCGTCAAGCCCACCGAAAGGATGATTGGAAATGGTGATAAAAGCTCCCTCTTTCGGTATTTTCTGAAGATCTTCTTCATTCACTTCGATCGTCACTCCCAGGGCTTCGATCAATCGGTCCAGAAAAGCTTCGGGATTATCGCTATATACATCGGAATACAGCTTGTTGATTTTATTCAGCCGCATGATATACATCACCAGCTTCGCCACCAGGCTTCCGCCCAGATTCCCCCCAAACCGATCCAACTTTGAGGCTTTCAATATATCGTTCGAGTCTATCAGATTCATATTATTTCCTACGTAAATCCATTAGTTTATGATCATTTCTTTGACCACTTCTTTTCCGACTTTTTCGTTCAGAGCTCTGATCAGTCCTTCTTTGACCATCATAATTTCATTTCTCACGACGGCAGAAGTGAAAGAGACGAAGAGCTTGCCATCCATCACCCGGACACTTTTCGTCCGGGAGGCAATCATTTGCCCCACAACTTCCGGCCAGATCATACAAACCTCATGCTCCTTAAATTTCTGTTCAAGGCCCATATTACGAAGCACCTGGTCGACCAGCTCATCGATTTGTTTTGTTTTCCCCTCTTTCATAAACAAGGCACCGAATTCCCTTTTTCAAATTACTTGCAAATATAATATTAAATCTCAAATGCGACCGGAAAATCAGGAAATCTCCCCTCCGGTAACTGTAAACAACTTATAATCCACCGCCTGGGCTCTCAGTATATCATCGATATGCCCGCGATTGGTGTCTGTGATAAAGACCTGTCCGAACATCTCTCCTCCTACGATTTTCACGATTTGTTCTACCCGGTCGGCATCCAGTTTATCGAAAATATCATCGAGGAGCAAGAGCGGTTTCACCTCACTCATCTGGTGTAACCAATGGTATTGTGCTAATTTCAAGGCAATCAGGAAAGTCTTTTTCTGTCCCTGCGAACCGATTTTACGAACCGCATAGTCACCGATATTCAGAACCAGATCATCCCGGTGAATACCGACAGTCGTGTAAGTCAACAATCGGTCGCGGTCGGCAGCCTGTTTCAAAGCCGTCAGGAAATTACCCTCTTTTACCGAAGGTTTGTATTCCAGACATACTTCTTCCCGCCCCAGAGACAACCGTTCGTAATAAGTCTGAAATACCGACCGGAATTCCTTCAGAAACGCGATCCTTTTTTGGCGGATCGCTTCTCCATGTTCGGCCAATTGCTCGTTCCATACTTCCAGCATTTCAGGATCGAGAAATTTACCGGCAGCCGATTTCAACAGCATATTCCGCTGAGTAAGTGCTTTATTATAACGAATCAGCCGATGCAGGTAAACCCGGTCGCACTGGCTGATAATACCGTCCACCAACTTGCGTCTCTCCTCACTTCCTCCGTCGATCAGGATAAAATCTTCGGGTGAGATCATTACTAAAGGGATCAGTCCGATATGTTCGGACAACTTATCATAAGCTTTCTGATTTTTCTTAAACACTTTTTTTTGACCCCGTTTCACTCCACAATAAACCGTCAGTTCTTCTCCCCCGCGTTCGTATTTTCCCTGCACAACGAAAAAAGGTTCTTCGTGCCGGATATTCTGCAGATCGGGCAGGTTAAAATAACTTTTACACATGGAAAGGTGATAAATAGCATCCAGGACATTGGTCTTTCCAACCCCATTATTTCCGACGAAACAATTGAAACCGGAAGTAAAAGTCAGGGTCGCCTCTGCGATATTTTTAAAGTTGATGATATTTAACTCCTTCAGTGTCATTTAACAAGCTATTCCTTATCCGGCATTCATAATTCAGGACAAAATTAGTCTTTTTCACCTAAAACACGCCCAAATCAATGGCTTATTTAAAGTCGATCGAAAAAAACTGCCGGATATTTCGATTTTCAATTAAAAAAGCTAATTTTGCAGGCTATTAAGAATAATGTAAAACCGGGCATAGCCGGTAGGTGTTAACACGGTAACCTTTATAACATTACAGATATGTCAAAAGAACAGAAAAAACGCGAGGATGGTTTCGAGCACTTGGAAGAGGCCCTGACCAGTGGTGAACAATTTATTGAAAAAAATCAAAAAATGATTGTGAATGTCGTCCTTGTTCTGGTAGTGATTATTGCCGGATATTTCGGATACAACAGATTCATTGCTGAACCACATGCCCAAGAAGCTGCCAACCAGATTTTCGGAGCGCAAAACTATTTCGAAAAAGATTCTTTCAATCTGGCCCTGAACGGAGACGGTAATGTGCTGGGGTTTATCGAAATAGCAGACAAATACAGCTCGACTCCCAGCGGTAATCTGGCAAAATATTATGCCGGATTGTCTTATTTATATATGGGCGAATATCAGAATGCCATCCAATATCTGGAAAAATTCTCTTCGGACGATTTATTATTGTCCAACTTAGCTAAAGCCAATATCGGAGATGCTTATATGCAATTAGGAGAATACCGGAAAGCTGCTGAAAATTACAAAAAGGCTGCAGCTTCTAAAACGAACGATTTTTCAACTCCTACTTTCCTGATGAAAAACGGCTTAGCCTTAGAGAAATCCAACGACTACAGCGGAGCTTTAAAAGTCTACGAGCAAATCGAACAGGAATATCCGGCATCGCCTGAAGGCCGGGATATTGAAAAATATATCGAAAGAGCTCAGTTGAAACTGAAAAAATAACAGAAAGCCCCGGCAACGGGGCTTTTTTCTTTCTTTTTTATTATTTTTGCAGGAGTATGTGTAGCATTCCCCACTGTGGAATAATTCGATCCCGACATGAAAAACTTGCTTATACTCCTTAGCATTCTATTGTCTTCTCCGTTTGTCGTAGCCCAGCATTTAGCTATCAACGGCAACGTCGCTATTGCAGATAACAGCCCGGAAGGAACACGGGTTGTCGTAACCAAAAACGGGAACAAGCTCGACGAACAGGTGCTGAATAAAAAAGGACATTTCGATTTGAAACTCGCTTTCGATGCCGACTACAAAATTTCTTTCGAAAAAACAGGTTACATCACCAAAATTGTCAGTATCAACACCGAAGTACCGGAAGAAAGCATTGAAAACAACCCCGATTTTCCTCCCGTCAAGTTGATCATCAATCTGTTGCCAAGTGTCGAAAAGATCGATCTATCCATATTCGATCAGCCTATTGCCATACTGACCTATCAGGCCGAACTGGACGATTTTACGTTCGACAAATCGTATTCAGATAAAATCAAAGACCGGATCGCCCAAACCGAACAAGCTGTAAAAAAACAATTAGCTGCCCGGGATGCCGCCGCCATCGAACAGGAACGGAAATTTGCCGAACTATTCAATAAAGGACTGGAATCGTTCGGCCGGAAAGCCTGGCAGGCAGCCATCGACAGCTGGACCCTGGCTCAAAATATGAAGCCCGGCAACAAAGAGGTGAAACAAAAAATTGCGGAAGCTCAGGAACAAGCAAAACTGGAAAAAGCCCGAAAGAGTGTCGAACTTCAAAACGAACAAACTTACCGACTACTGCTCGCTGCGGCCGACAGTTTATTCAGCCGGGAAGAGTACCCGGCGGCTAAAGAAAAGTATGCCTCGGCCAAACAAATCAAGACAAAAGAGCCTTATCCCCAGGAACAAATCCGTAATATCGACCGGTTATTGGCAGAGATCGCCCAAAAGGAAACTATAACACAACAGCAATTAGCCGAAGCCGAAGTTACCTATCAAAAAACAATCGCCCAAGCCGACCGTTCCTATCAAGCCCAGGAATACCGCCAGGCCATTACTACTTATCGGCAGGCACTGGCCTTAAAATCGGAAGAAGCCTATCCCCGGAATATGATCGGCAAAGCCGAGCAAGCCCTGGCAGCCCTGGAAAAGCAACAGGCTGACGAAGCAGAGAAACAACGCCAGGAAGAAGAAAGAATCAACACTTTAAAACTCAAATACACCGGGATCATAGCCGAAGCCGACCAGGCATTCAAAAACGAAAACTACAGTGCGGCCAAACTACGCTATTCCGAAGCCGATCAACTTAACCTGGGCGAAGATTATCCCCGTAAACGCCTCGGAGAGATCGAGCAAATCATCCATTCTTCGAAATACAAAGCCCGGCTGGCCGAATACAATAAAAACAAAACACTGGCCGAAAAGAATCTGGAACAGAAAAACTATGCTTCTGCCAAGGTATATTTCCAAAAAGCGTTGACCTTATCACCGGCCGACAAAGAGAGCATCAGGGAACGGATCGCCGAAACAGACCGATTGATTGAAGCCGAACAACTGGCTGCCTTAGATAAAGCCTATCAGACCAATATAGATAAAGCCGACAAAGCTTACGCTGAAAAAGCCTACGCCATTGCCAAATTCTATTATCAAAAAGCGTTGGAAATAAAAATCGGCGACAAACATGCTACCGAACGGCTGCAGGAAATAGAAAAATACATCGGAGAACGACAGACTAAAGAAGCCGAATTATGAAAAAAATCATCTATCTGTTTTGTCTGATCTGCACAATCACACTGGCCAAAGGCCAATACTACCGTCCCGACCGCGGATTTTTACCGGGCATCAATGCCGGATATTTTTACCCGACAGGCGATATGGGGAAAATCCTGAAAAACGGTATCGGGGGAAACGTATCGGCCAAATACCTAATTAACAAGATGATCGGTATAGGTTTCGAGGCAGGATATTACGGTTTCAAAACCAAAGTCAATCTAAACAAAGACGATGTCTCCCAAAAATATAAATACCACCTGATCCCGGTCCTGCTCGAAGCGACCTTTTATGTCCCGACATGGAACAGAACCACTTTGCCTTATCTGGGTATTCAGTTCGGGGGGTATTTCTCCCAGCTCGATGTAGGACGCCAATATACCGGTTATTCTGCCTCCCTTTCTTTTTCAAAACACCTGTTTCTGTTTTCACCGGGAGTGGGGCTTCATGGCGGTCTCTTGTTTCAACTCTCGGACAAGGTATGGATGGACCTGAAAGTGAGGGCCGATTATGTCCCCCGAATCGACGATGCATATGAGTACAACGAATATACCCAAGGTAACATCGGTTTCAACAAAATGCTGAATATCGGAGGAAATATCGGCCTGCTTTATCGGTTTTAAGGGTATATCCCTTGCAGTAATCTGTATTCCTTTCAGACACCGGCCGGCTAAAAAACGATTTTTTATCCAAACCGTAATTCCGCCCATCGATATGCTGAAAGAAATCACCGATCAAGACTTGTAAAGCAGTCTCAAATTCCTTTGAGCCTGCTTAAAGTTTCCACCGTTATTTCCTGTGAAGGGCGGCTCATATTCGGATTTACGACTTTCCCTTCAGGATCGAGCAAAATAAAATGGGGGATTCCCTGAATACCGAAAAATTTCATAAATGCAGGATCGCCTCCACAATTCAATTGAATCCCTCCCATCCGGTCGGTTCTGAGTTTCTTCTTCCAGGCCTGTAAATCCTTATCACAGGAAAGACTGACAAAACAGATTTTCTTACCGTGAAATTTCTTTTCCAATTCGCCCATATAAGGAATCTCCTCACAACAAGGCCGGCACCAGGTGGCCCACATATCCACGTACACATAATTTCCCCGGAAAGAAGAAAACTTCACTTCTTTGCCAGTTGAATCGCGATAACAAAAATCAGGTATTTCGCGTCCGATCAAAGCGATTTGCTGCTGAGCCTGCGGATTGACCGGATAAACGGTTTTCGAAGCCAATGCATCAGCACCTACCTGCAACAATTCCGCTTCCTTTTTGCTGCCTACAATCCGGTAAACTTCACCACCTTCGCCATTGACAAACAAAAGGGTCGGGAAGGCATTGATTTTATAAGTATTCAAAATCACCGGTCCCTCTCCTTTTTCCATATCCATCTTCACATTTATAAAATGCTCATTGTAAAACTCCCCCACTTTTTTCGACGGAAAAACCTGCTGTTCCATTTGCTTACAAGGCTGGCACCATTCCGTATAACAATCCACAAAGATCAATTTTCCTTCCTTTTTCGCTATTTCCAACAGTTCTTTCCAACTTCCTTCTGCAAAGCGTATTCCCTGTGCCTGCCCACCCAAGGCCAATCCACACAGCATTGCTATGATAAAATAAACTTGCTTCATTTCTTAAAATTTTACCGTTTTTTCATTTTTTACCTCCTACCCCTCACTCCTCAACATCATATTCGACAGATTTCTTTTCGACCATATCCACCGGTGTCCCGCCGAAACGCTGATAATGTTCGAGAATTGTCCCGTCTTTTGCATTTATCTTATACACATCTCCTTTGTATTTCTCCGGTCTGTCTGTCTCCACTCCGACAAACAAGGCCAAATTATCGACAGATACTTTCAGCATCGTTATCCGGCAATTATCCGGTAAAGCACATTCGAAAGGGATAGAAGGAAACTTAAAATCAGGATCCGATAAATTCAACACATAAAGCTGACGGCCTCCATCCGAATAATACAACCAATTGATACCGGAATTAACGGCCATAACCGAACCTTCGGCTAAATGATGACCGGACAGAAAAACCAGCGAATCCTGTCCTTTCAATTTTCCTGTAGCGGTATGGGCCCGGGCCAGTGCAGCCTGATCAGTAACCGGATCATAAAATAAAGAACTGAACTGATATGTTCCGCCAGACATATTTTTTCCCCATCCCAGCCAGGGAAGTCCGATATAAGTCTCCGATATCCGAACTTCATCATACTGATTTTCATCATAAGAAGGGATATCGTAACTATTCATAAAATACATAAACCGCCCCGACAGATTATCATACCCCAAAGTAGAATTCCGGGTATTCAAAAGCATCGGAGACAACCGATAGTCCACCAATCTTTCTTCATCTCCTTCGACGTGGATCGGTTTTAAAGAAGAAGCCATATAACGGCTTTGACGGGCCTGTTTAGGATAAATAATCCCATCTTTACCGATAGCCCCTCCGAATTCGGTAATCGCATCTTCAAACCGGCAATACACCATATCATATTCCTGGGCAGGCCCGGTAAATGAATTTTCGTCGAACAAGGCAATCTCTTTAAATAGTACAAGATCCAACTCATGAGAGGAAGCTGAAGTATGTACAAAAACAGTTCCACCATAAGAGTATTCATCGGACTGCTCTATTGCTAAGGCCTTCCCCTTCAACTCTCTCTTATTCTCCAAACTATACACATCCCGCATGATTTTATTAGTCGGATTATTCAATGTACTCATAAAAGAAACTTCCGGATAATCCTCATAATCACTCAATAACAATAGTCCTTTTGAATAGGGTGAGAAAACCTGAACCTCAAAATCAGCAAAAAAACGGACACTATCATCTTCCGGCAAAGTAACTTCCATACGAGCCTGATATTTTTTAGCCTTATCCGACACAACATAACAAAGGTCCTCGGTTTCCGCAATCTTTTTCTGATCCAGATACCAGGCATAAATCAATTTAGCTTTCTCATTCAGGCTATTTTCTAAAGTAACCGGAATTTTCAAGGTATCCCAGCGCAATATTTCGTAAGGGTCTTCTTTAATCCCCGATATTTTTACTTCATTGATCGGATGATAGTCATAATTTCCTTTATCCTCATAACAGGAAACTGTAAGAAGCACAATCATCCAGAAAAAGGCATATATTCTTATATTATTCATAAGTTCATCATTTTTTTAATTAGCATACTATATTTCCAGGCGTTTACCGGTAAAAGGATCGATCACGATATTATTTTCAAAATATTCGCGGACAACATTAGCTACATAAGCACAATAAGGATTATTCCCATAAGGGTCGATTTCCTCACTTCCATACACTTCGATCACTTTCTCATATTTCAACGGATGGTATTCCCCCAGGATAAATTCAAAAGCCCACCACCAATCGGGTTCCAGCACATAAGCACTGAAATTCACTTTCAGGGTTGAAAATTCAACATAAGCAATCCCTAAATCTTCTGTCGGTTCGAGTTTTAACAAAACATTCCGGTTAAAAACTTTCTCAAAGGCCTGTTTATTCAGCACCAAAGGGAACGAATCCACGCCGACATTACGGTGAAAGATATATTCATCCGCTAACTTATCGAAATCCACACCTTCCTTACCGGTACTGCTATCGGCAACAACGACCACTTTATAATTTCTGTCGAAATCTTTACGGGCTCCCATAATCTGTAATTGAATCCACAAAGTATCTTTCCCATCCGGAAGGTCTTTCCCATATACAGTATGAACAATACTATCCACCAACAGATCTGTTTCTATTCCTAAATCGTTTATTTTTTTCGGATATTTGAAATATATCTTACCGTCATCTTTAAAATCGAAAGCAGGATCTGTTTCGCACGACTGTCCTAACCAAGCAACGACAGCCACTAAAGCGATGATTATTTTATTTTTCATAATTATTCATTTTTCAGTTTTCCAAATTCCGGATTCCCGGTCCCCATATTTAATTTCATCCTGTGGTAAAGGCCATACCAGAACTTTATTTTCATTCGGAATATTTATACCTAAAGGATGGATAGCCGCTTCCTCTTCAATCAGGCGTTTATAAGCATAAAAGAACTGTCCATCTCCGATATATTCTTTGCGGTATTCTTTCAACACTTCGGTCAATACTTCCGTCCGGTCGGCATTCACCGGCAAAGAACTATGAATTTCACGGGAAGGCAAAATCTCCTCCAACAAATCGTATGCTTCGGCGGGATGAGCTTCGGCAGCGATGTAATACATTTCAGCCAATGTTATCATCCTCACCTTTTCTTTGGCATACTCCAAATCCGCATTATGTTTCAATAAATAAGAAGTGCCCCAGGATGTTTTAAACCAATGTGTCTGACGCAGATCACGTGTTCCCTGCCCATAAATATCACTCAATTTATTGATTAAAATCTTTTTAACTCCATAAGATTCATCGAAATTCGACTTATAAAAAGCATCTACCTGTGCTGAATATAATCCGAAAATAAATTCGTCGGTAAACAGAATATCCCTGTATTTCGCCTGTTCGCCACTCACCAGAATATGTTCTTCCTGAATGGGCCGGAATTTACCGCTTTCGATGACTTCCATCGCATAATCATAGGCTTTCTCCATATCGTCGGTTGTCCCTAAAGTCAGGTGTACCCGTGCCAGTGTCCCTAATACGGCATAATAATTCATCCGGTATTTCCTTGTTTTCAGAAAATCGGATGTATAATAACCCTCATTTTTATCAGTTACATCGTCCGATTCTTCTTTCTTTTCACTTTCTCCCAACCAGTCGGGACCATTTGTCCGGATCACATCGTTGGATAAAAGTTGTTTTGCTTCAGTCAGGTCAGCCAGAATCTCCTGATACACCTCTTTAACTTTTAACTGAGGTTCGATATCCGGTGAAAAAGTTTTCCGATAGGGGATCGACTTATATTCAGGATTTTTCTTTACATCCGGTGCAAAAATCCGGATTAATTCAAAATGCAGATAGGCCCGCAGAGCCAACGCTTCTCCTCTCAAATAATCATAATTGCTACAAATCTGTACCGCTTCAGGTTTATCCAGGTATTTCAGTAAATTATTCGTCAGACCGATACAATAATAAATACGCATCCATAAAGCATCGGATATAGCTGTACAAGAGGGATGCTCATATTCGAAGGTTTGATAGTGCCCATAAGGACATTCAGAAATATCATAATAACTATAGTACTGAGCCGTCATGTCCAGAGCAGTCTGTAACGTACCTCCATATAAATCGCTTTTTCCCATGTTTACATATATTCCGTACAACGCATCCATAAACCCTTGCTCGGTATTGAACATATCATCCTCATTCACTTCAGTTTCAGGTTTCACGTCCAGCCAGTTTTCACATCCGCTTAATGTAACCGCAGCCAGCAGAAAACTTATTATCTGTATATATTTCCTCATAATTCTCATTTTTAGTATTTATACCCTATTACAAACTAGCAGACAAAGAAAAAGTAAATTGCCGGGCAAACGGATAAGACAATCCCCGTTCTTCTTTTACCGAAGAGAAACGGGCAATATCTCCCATATTGAAATTAAAACGCAAGCCGGTAAGACCGATTTTCCGGCATAATTCCCGTCGCATTTCATAACCGAGCGATATACTACCGATCTGAAAATAATTGTAATCCTGTACAAAGCGGGTCGTCAGATTCGACACATTTTCTTCCAAAGCGATATTTTTAAAAAAGGTCCGGTCGCCCGGTTTTTTCCAACGGTCATACAATACCCGCCGGTCACAATTACTATTGGGATTCACCCCTTCCACCCGGGAAGCCAACGTCTGATTATAAGTTTGTCCACCCCATTGGAAATTGAAAGACATATTCAGGCTAATTCCCTTAAAGGTCAGAAAAGAATTCAAAGTGCCTCTGAATTTGGGATCTGTCGTTCCACAAACCACTTTATCATTGTAATCCCAAATGGTAGTCAGGCTGCCGTCTTTTTTCACAAACACTTCTTTACCGGTTTCCGGATCGATTCCCAAAGAAGGCACAGCCTTCAAGGCATCGAGTGATTCTCCTTCTTCGTATAAAGGTACCGGTTTCTTGGTTTCATTTTTATTGTTCTCATCATTCATCGCTCCCAGCTTATCCGTGATCTTTTTGATCTTATTCTTACTGTCACTGGTACCGAAAGCCAAAGACCAATACAGTTCCCGTTCAGTATCCCTCAGCATCTGAGTACGTAAATTCAGAGACCACCCATTATTTTCCATCTCTCCGAAATTTTCTTTATAATCGATAAACCCAAGAGAGGGTGGCAGACTGATATCCATCAATACATCCTTGGTATATTCACGGAAATACTCTCCGGTCAGAGAAAAACGTCCCTCCCAGAAATCCAGATCACATCCCAGATTCACCGTAAATTTGCGTTGCCATTTCAGATCCTCATTTCCCAAAGCAATGATATCGGCTCCGACTCCGTTCAGGTAAATATTATCCGATGAATATTGATAAGTAGTCTGGGCCTGATAAGGGGAAAAGGTCACATTACCGGTATATCCTACAGAACTCCTTATTTTTGCCTGAGTTAACCACTCCGGATTTCCCCAGAATTTCTCGTTATGAATATTCCATCCGATACCTGCCGACCAGAAAGGAGCAAACCGGTTTTTCTTACCGAATTTGGAAGAACCGTCTGTCCGATAAGAAAAATCGAACAAATAACGGTTGTCGTATGCATAACTGGCATTAGCAAAGAAACCGATCAACCGGTCCTGGGATACCGATCCTCTGGGTTTCGCACCCTCCCGGTATTGCATGGCAAAATCCAGATTAGTCAGCTTATCACTCAAGAAACCGGTAGCTGAAAAACTTTTATTATCTTCTTTATTATCCTGCATATTGGCCCCTAACACCAAGGTAAACATATGCTTATCGATAGATTTCCAGGCATTCACCACAATATTTCCATCCATAGAATGGGTCGAACTGCTACTATAATCGTAGGATCCTTTATCTTTATCATCCTGCTGATCTTCAAACTGACTCGATTTTGGCGATACAAAGACATCACTATGGGTCGTCCCGTAGGTATAGGCAAAACGCCCGGTCAGCCGTATTCCTTCGACAATATACCATTCAAAATCAAAATTGTCATTGAAGGAAGTGCTCTTACTTTTATTGACATTATTCAGTGTAGCATCAAATACCGGGTTAGCCTCTCCGTTAGACAAGCGTTTAATACAGCGTCCCATCTCATCATAGGCTCTTTCGTAGGGATTAACTTCCGTATATTTACTGAAACTTCCATAAGGAGATTCCTCTGTATTATTCTGATCAACAGACAACATATTCCCGATACGTAATTTTTGACTGATCGTATAATTCCAGGTAAAACTCAAACCCAACCGATCCCGTTTGGATCCTTTCATAACCCCCGGGTTATTGCCGTAATTGATGTTGATTCCATACCGGGAATTTTCATTTCCTCCTCCCAGATATAAAGAATGCGTATGTTTGAAAGCCGTGCGGAGCGGTTTGGAAAGCCAATAGGTATTTACTCCCCGGAGCACTTCTTTGTGGCGTGACTCATATAACCGATCCAATTTCCTTTGCTGTCCGATATTACCGTCTTTATCTTTATACACTCCGGCCAAACGTTCGAATTCAAGTTTTTCGGCGGCATTCAACAAGTCATAATCGGTCAGATCCGGGATTTCAACCGTAGCATTAAAATTATAACTGGCGGTGAGGCGTCCTTTTTCCGGCATTTTCGTTTCGATTACAATCACCCCGTTGGCAGCCCGTGAACCATAAATAGCGGTGGCCGAAGCATCTTTCAGGATTGTGATCTGTTTGATTCGCTCGATATCGAAGTCGAATACTTTTTGCATATCCACTTCATAACCGTCCATAATGAAAAGAGGATTATTGGATTTCCCTTCGAAACTCGATTTCCCGCGAATAAGGATTTCCGGCAATTTATTCGGGTCGGAACCGTATTCATTATTCTCGACGATCTGCAACGAGGGCTCATAAGCCTGTAAAGCCTTGAACAAATTCGTCGGACTGATCCGCTTCAATTCTTCTGCCTGTACGGTTACTGCCGAACCGGTATAAGAACTTTTGGTCTTGGTAAAATAACCGGTCACAACCACTTCGTCCATTTTCTGAGCTTCCTCCTCCAGCACAATATACAGAACCCTCTGTTCTCCAGGTTTTACGGTCTGTGTTTTATAACCGATAAAAGAAACCTGCAGCATCAGATCTTTTATTTCGCCTACTTCCAGTTTAAACTTACCATCCTGATCGGAGACAACCCCCATTTGAGTATCTTTGATACGTACCGTCGCTCCCGGCAGCGGGTTACCGTCTTTATCCTTGATCTGACCGGTAATCGTCACTGTTTTCAGTGCTTGTGGCAATGGTTTTCCCTTAGGGGAAATGACGATCACACTATCCAGAATAGAATAGCTCAGAGGCAGACCGGCAAATATTTTATCCAACATCTCATGCAGCGTCGCATTTTTAAGCGACACATTCACCTGAATGCCTTGCAGTTCGTTATCATTATATAAAAACTGCATATCGGTCTTTTGGCTGATCTCGGTCAAGACCTCTATCACGCTGGCATTTTGTTTCATCAGCGATAGCCTGGTATTCTGCGAATAACCGTTTGCCGCCACCGATAAAAATGAATCGAACAGAAAAAAGACACATAATTTCATCATTAACATCATTTTTCTCAGGCCAGGGAGTTTTCCCGACCTACCGTTTCGTTTTTTTTTCATAACTTTGTTTGATTTTAATCGTTTGTATTAGATCGACTTTTTATGCAGAAGGTGTTGCGACCACCTTCTGTATTTTTTATTGTATCATTTCGACTACGACTGTTTTATCTGTCTTTTTGAACCGGATATTCGTCGTCAGTTCCAACATTTTCAATACCTTCGATAAATCCGAATATTTAGGAATACTCCCGGAGAATCGTTTTATTTTCAGGCTTTCCCCAGCAAAAAAGAAACTGACATCATACCAGCGTTCCAGTTTCCGGGTCACCGCTTCCAATTCTTCACTGACAAACACAAAACGGTCTTGTATCCAGGAACAATAAAGGGCGGCATTCACTTCTTTCACCTCGATTCCCTTTTCGGTGTATATCGCCTGTTGTCCGGGCTTCAATAATTGTTTACCCTTTTCACCGCTAACTTCGACACTTCCCTGCAACAAGGTCGTGTATATCCCCGGTTCTCCCTCATAAGCAGTGACGTCGAAAGAAGTTCCTAATACCTCGACTCGTTGTTTTCCCGATTGTACGATAAAAGGCCGGGCTTCATTCCGGGCAACCTCAAAATAAGCCTCTCCTTCCAGGGTCACTTGCCGGTTTTTACCTGTAAAACGAACAGGATACCGCAATTCCGATGCACTATTCAACCATACCCGGCTCCCATCCTCCAATACCAATGTATATTCGCCTCCTCTCGGGATTCGCAGGATATGCCATTCTTCGGGAGTTTCCTGCTGTAACGAATCCTGGTGATAAGCCAAACGCCCCTGATCGTTGATCCATAAGCGTTCCCCTTGCCCGAGCGACAAACAAGTGTCTTTTATACCGTTCAACACCAATTCTTTTCCATTCTCCAGCACTAACACCGCCTGCTGGTGAAACTCCTTCGGGCCGACTGCAGCCAGAGTCATCTCTTTACGGGTATCCGGCACGAAATACAGGAAACCGATCCCTCCTATTATAAATAAAATCACCACTGCGGCGACATACCGCCAATAGCCCGGATGGATTTTACGGCGATTCGTTATTCTACAATAACGTTCCAGCTCTTCCCACCTCTTCGCTGTATGAAAAGAAGCATAAAGTGACAAAGCTCCTTTCAGATTCTCTCTTGTAGTAAAAGTATCGAACCACTCCTGATTTTTAGGATCCTGTTTTAACCAGCAGGCCAATTCGGCCTCATCCTCCGGTGTCAGCTCTCCCTTTATCCAGGCAGCCACCCAACGATAGATTTCCTCGTTTTTATCCATAACATTTAATCTTAGCCTGATCAGTACTCCTTCAATTCGTATATCTACACTGAAATCGGTATTTCCTCATCCTTGATTAATCAGAAAGTCCGAAGGTCTGACACCGATCAATACCCAAAGGACGCTAATCATTTCTGAGTATTTTAATCCTTTTTACTATTTAAACACACCCGATAAGGAAATAGGTGACAAGAGGTATGAAAAAAATTAAAATTCGAAAAAAAATAGAGTCATATAGACGAAAAGTTCTCCCAACCGTCCTTTCAGATAGGCCTTGGCCCGTTGTTTTTGCGTCTTGACCGTATTGACAGAAACCCGCAGGAGTTCGGCGATTTGTTTTTCTTCTTTTTCCTGAAGATAAGCCATATAAAAGATTTCCCGGCACCGTTCCGGTAATTCATCGATCGCTTCGAATAATTCGGTTACCACTTCGGATTCCATCTGCCTGAGGAGGAAACAATCCTGATCTTCTTCGGATTCCGGGACAGCTTTACGATCATTCCTTGCGCGGATTTCCAAATCGCGCAGATAGTTCAGGCAGCCGTTTCTGACACTGGTATACAAAAAAGTACGAATCGTCTTTTCATTGGGAAAGGTGGACAAATCGTATTTCCAGAAAGCGACGAATACATCTTGTACCAAATCCTCCGCCACATCCTGATCTTTGATTATCCGGGAGGCAAAAAAGCACAATGGACGATGCCAGGAATAAAAAAGCTCCTGGAAAGCTTCTTTTTCCCGTTGTTGCAAACGCCGTATGAAATCTTCCTGATTGATCACTGCCCTTATTCCTACTTTGTGCGTATAAAAGTAAATAAAAACAAATAAAGGTGCAACCGGTATTTCCGATTGCACCTCATTTTCAGCTTACACTTGTCCGCTTATTATTTTACTTCCCAGGTATCCCCGCTATTCAGCAAGTCTTCCATACAATGGATCTTAGAAATTTTCTTTACTTCTTCGATCTGATCGTCCAGAGCCTGGTCGTAAGTATGCGCTTCGACATCACGGATAACTCCCAGGGCAACCGGGAATTCCGGAGCTTTCATATTGACGAGCATCCAATGCAGGAACGGATTGGGATTATGTGCATCGTGAACCAGGATATCTTTTTCAGTGATACCGTCTTTACCGATTTCGACCACTTTCAGCTCACCTGATTTTGCCAATACCAAACCTTTATCTTTGTTTTTACCGAAGATCATCGGTTCACCGTGACGCAAAACGATCTGACGCTCTTCTTTCAACTCTTTATCCGTTACAGCAGAATGAGCACCATCGGCAAAGATGACACAATTCTGAAGCACTTCTACCACAGAAGTTCCCTGGTGTTTTACAGCTGTTTCCAGAATTTCAGCGGTCAAGTTCACGCTGGTATCGATCGAACGGGCGAAAAATTTACCCTGAGCACCGATGCAAAGCTCTCCAGGATTGAAAGGATGCTCGATCGTTCCGTAAGGAGAAGTTTTGGTTTTAGTTCCCAATTTGGTAGTCGGGGAATATTGTCCTTTAGTCAGACCATAAATTTCATTGTTAAACAACAAAATGGTAATATCCACATTCCGGCGGATAGCATGAATAAAATGGTTACCCCCGATAGCCAATGCATCACCATCACCGGAGATCTGCAATATATTCAGTTTCCGGTTGGCATTCTTCGCTCCGGAAGCAATAGCGGCAGCACGTCCATGAATTGTATGGAACCCATAGGTATTCATATAATAAGGGAAACGGGAAGAACATCCGATACCGGAAATCACAGCCCAGGATTCTTTGGGATAGCCCAGTTCAGCCATCGCTTTTTGCACGGAATTAATAATACCGTGATCACCGCAACCCGGACACCATCTGATTTCCTGGTCGCTTTTAAAATCTTTAGGAGTATATTTTAATTCGCTCATTTCAATTTCTAATTTTCGATTTCTGATTCTAAATATCTTTCATCCTTGTTTAAGTCGAAGAGCTTAAATTATTTTATTGATTTTTTCTTTCAATTCTACGACAGTAAAAGGTAATCCAGCCACCTTATTTACTTGCAGGTAATTGAATTCGGGAAATTTACTTTTCAGATATTTAGCAAACTGTCCGAGATTCAATTCACATACGACGATTTTCTTATAACGAGCCAACACATCCCGTGTATTTTTCGGCAGCGGATTGATAAAGTTGAAATGGGCCAAACTGACATCTTTTCCTTCAGCCCGCATTTCAGACACTGTGGTATAAAGGTGACCATAAGTACCTCCCCATCCGACAACCAAAATATCGCCTCCTTCAGGATTACCGTATACTTCCTGTTCGGGCAGATCATTTGCAATCCGGGCTACTTTTTCTTCACGCAGATCGGTCATGACCTGATGATTCTCGGGCACATAACTGATCGTTCCGGTAATATTCATCTTTTCCAGTCCGCCGATCCGGTGTTCCAAGCCTTTGGTACCGGGTAAAGCCCAGGTTCTGGCCAGAGTTTCGGGATCACGGGCATAGGGTTTATAATCATCACCTTCTTTAGCCAGACGCAATTTTATCTCAGGTAATTTAGCCATGGAAGGAATCAACCAAGGCTGAGCTCCGTTGGCCAGGAAGCCGTCGGTCAGCAGGACTACCGGAGTCATATGCTCGAGCGCAATCTTTCCGGCCATAAAAGCATAGTCGAAACAGTTTCCTGAAGTACTGGCAGCGATTACCGGCATCGGACATTCACCATTACGGCCGTAAAGTGCCTGTAATAAGTCGGACTGTTCGGTCTTCGTAGGCAGACCCGTAGAAGGCCCTCCCCGTTGTACATCCACGATCACCAAAGGCAATTCAGCCATAACTGCCAATCCGCAAGCTTCCGATTTCAGCGCCAATCCGGGACCTGAAGTCGTCGTACAGGCAAAATTACCGGCATAGCTGGCACCGATAGCGGTACAGATACCACCGATTTCATCCTCAGCCTGATAAGTCTTAGCACCCAAATCACGACGAAGTGCCAATTCATGCAAAATATCGGTAGCGGGAGTGATCGGATAAGAACCACAGAATAAAGGCAGTCCTGCTTTTTCTGCAGCTGCCAACAATCCCCAGGCTGTGGCTTTATTACCGGTAATCGTACGGTATTTACCTTTTTCGATGGTAGCCGGAGCTACTTTAAAATGAGTGGCTAACGCATGTACATTAGCAGCATAATTATAACCGGCTCTCAACACCATTTTGTTGGCAGAAGCAATAGCCGGTTTTTTGCCGAATTTAATATCGAAGAAAGCTTCGGTATGCTCTACAGATTGCTCGAACATCCAATAGATCATTCCCAAAGCAAACATATTTTTACATCTCAATATCGATTTCTGATCCAAACCGGTCTCTTTCAGCGCTTCGATAGTCAGCTCGGTTACTTTCACCGGAACAACATTATAGTCCGACAAAGAACCGTCTTCCAACGGATTTGCAGTATAACCGGCCCTTTCGATATGTTTGTCGGTAAAGGCATCGATATCTACAATAATAGTACCTGCTTTTTTAGCCCAACGTAAGTTCGCTTTTAAAGCAGCCGGATTCATAGCCACGAGGACATCGGCATAATCACCCGGAGTAGTAATGTGCTCTTCTCCAATGTGTACCTGGAAACCGGACACGCCACCAACAGTACCTTGCGGGGCACGAATTTCTGCCGGATAATCCGGAAATGTTGCTACGTCATTTCCAAATAAAGCAGCTGTATCCGAAAACTGCTGCCCGGTTAATTGCATTCCGTCTCCCGAATCTCCGGAAAAACGAATGACAACATCATGTTTTTCGATAACTTTTGTCTCTTGACTCATGGTTGAATAAGTAGTTTTAATTGTTGCTGACGTCAATCAGCTTACTTCATTGTAAATGTAAAAGGGAAAATTACCACTTTAACTATTCATTTTAACAATCTTATAACATTCTCCGAATGCTATTTTTATGTTTTAAAACATGGTAAAGGTAGCGAAACCTCCCTTTTAAACAAGTTTAATCCGAACATTTTTTCCTGATTTGCAATAACTCTGATAATCAACGATTCTGCAAACGATTTTCAAGTTTTCGAAACGCTTTAAAATGAAATCGTTCTAAACAATCTTCCCAAAAACGACATTTTTTTTGTATAGAGCGCTCACGTTTGCGGAATTATCGCTTAAAATGTCTTTTTTATTACAAATTATTACTTTATCGTATTTTTTGTTTTTTTTAATAGAATCCTTCTTCTTTTTTTTTCCCTTTACGTATGACTCTAAAAATGGATACGCATGAATAGAATACTACTCTTTTTCTGTTTACTTTTCGGGTTATACTCCTGTCACACCCCAAGTACGACAAAAACACCACCGGCTAACATTGTCTCCGAATTCAGGATAACGTCTACTCAGGTCGGAGCCATCCGAAAGGGTATGACGATAAAAGAATTGTATGCAGCTCTACCGGAAGACCGGATCAAAAAACTGAAAACCCGTACCGAGTTATCCAACGAGACTGCCGACTATTACTATATCTATGGCGATAGTTCCCGTTTACTCCTCATTGTCAATACCGAACGGCAAAACGACGAACGTTCGCGTATTTCCCGAATCATCGTAAAAGATAAACGTTTCCAGACAGCCTCGGGAATCGGACTGGCTTCCACCGTAGGAACAATCAGAACGGCTTATCCTCATAGTCAGTTTCTACCTTCGGTAGATGAAATCATCCTATATGTCCCGGAAATAGATGCCAATTTCGAAATAAACAAACGACTCCTCCCTCCTTCACTAGCCATCGACTCGACCGGAGAGATCGCCCCCGACAGTATACCCGCCCAAACCAAAGTAACCGACCTGTCTATCTTTTGGGATTACAGTATTAAAAATCTGGCCGACAAAACCTTCTGGAAAGACCTGACTCACCGGTTTACCAATTGGGTAATCACCCAAGTACCTTCTATAATCATCCTCACTCTCATTTTTATCGGCTTATTACGACTACTCAATTATATCGTCAAAAAATTAAATAAAGCGGCCAAACGACGGGTACACCTCAATGAAAATATCGACGACGCAGAAGGCAACAAAAGAATAGAGACCTTATCCGGTATTATCTTAGGGGTTGGAAAAATATTCTTATGGACCATATTCGTGCTGATCATGCTGAGTAAGTTCAACATCAATATCGGTCCGATCCTCGCCAGTGCCGGAATCGTCGGATTGGCAGTAGGTTTCGGTGCCCAGGAATTAGTCCGGGACTTTATCTCGGGATTCTTTATCCTATTGGAGGATCAAATCCGGACAGGAGACGTGGCGATCATCAACGGTACGACAGGAACCGTAGAGAAAATAGAGATGCGAACGACGACCTTACGGGACGCTTCGGGGGTCGTTCACATTTTTCAAAACGGTAAAATCAACTCCTTATCGAATATGACCAAAGGCTGGTCGGCAATAGTAGTCGATATCGGCGTAGCTTACAAAGAAGACACGGACCATGTCAACGAAATAATGAAACAAGTGGGTGACGAACTCATGAAAGACGCTGCCTGGCAATCGATCCTTATGGGGGTAGATTTATGGGGAGTAGATAGTTTCGGCGACAGTTCCGTGATTCTGAAAGTAAAACTGACGACTAAATCAGGACAGCAGTGGGCAGCCAGCCGGGAATTCCGCCGCCGGATCAAAAAAGCTTTCGACGCCCAGCACATCGAAATCCCATTTCCACAAGTCAGCCTGAACACCGGCTCCGGAACAGGGGCTATGCCGGTGAAAATAGAAAGTTAAAAAGCGATAAGCTATAAGCTAAAAGCTTATTTTTGTTTTACCATACAGCTTAGCTTATAACTTTTAACCTATTTAGTTGATTTATGGCTCGTTTTTTAAAAGATAAACAAAAATCCAAGGGAGCTGCTCCTGGTTCACTGATCTTTATCGGCCGGCAAAAGATGGATTACAGCTGCATTCGGGTGACCCAGTACAATGCCGAATATGTCAAAGAAGGGGAAGTGAAAGCTTTGGATAAGATTTCCGAATACCTTTCCGACGACCATGTGGTCTGGATTTCCGTGCGCGGCTTACAGGATACCAACCTGATCGGCAAACTCGGAAAGAAATTCGACATCAGTGCCCTGATCCTGGAAGACATCCTGAATACGGACGAACGTCCCAAATTTATCGAAGACGACAAGCATTTGTTCGTTATCCTGAAATCCCTGAATTTCAACCGAGAACTCCGTAAGGTTCAGATCGATCAGATCTCGTTGATTGTCGGGAAAAATTACCTGATTTCCATTCAGGAAACGGATAACGAGTATTTCGAAGATGTCTCGAAAAGAATATATGCCGGACAAGGAAAAATCAGAAGTTTATCCTCCGATTATCTCTGCTATGCGATGATCGATACCTTGGTCGATAATTATATATTGAATATCGAAAAATTAGGTAATGTGATCGAGGAACAGGAAAAATTATTGCTCACATCAGGGAAGGAGCTTGTCGAGAATATTTACCACTATAAGACCGAATTATCTTATGTCCGGAATAATGTCCGTCCTGTAAAAGAGCTCATGACCCGTTTCGTCACCTGCGATTCCGACTTGATCAACGATCATACTTACAGCTATCTGCGCGATCTGGAAGGTTTGGTTACCCAAGCCCTGGAAGCTATCGAAATCTACTACACCATGCTTTCCGACCAACAAAACAGCTACAATGCTACAATCAGTAATAACGTCAACGACGTCATGAAAGTGCTGACGATCTTTTCAGCTATTTTCATCCCCCTCACCTTTATCGTAGGAGTTTACGGAATGAATTTCGACTATATCCCTTTCCTCAGATACCGCTATGCCTATTTTATCCTGTGGGGGATCATGATCGCTATCGTCATCCTGATGCTATTTTTCTTCAAACGGAAAAGATGGTTTTGACAGCCATTTCTTTTCAATATACAATTAACAAGAGGTTACAAGGCTTAGGGATAAACTTCTGAACCCCTTTTCACCTTTGTAACCTCTGTAACTAAAAAAACCGGATACGTTGTTTCGTTCGTATTATTTCTTAAGATTGAACTTCTTTCCGGCAAACACAGCATCTTCACCCAATTCTTCTTCAATACGCAGAAGCTGATTGTATTTCGCCATACGGTCGGAACGGCTCATCGAACCGGTTTTAATCTGACCGGAATTTGTTGCGACGGCAATATCTGCAATGGTAGCATCTTCTGTTTCACCCGAACGATGGGACGTCACGGTCGTATACCCTGCACGCTGAGCCATTTCTATAGCATCCAGTGTTTCGGTTAGCGTTCCGATCTGGTTCACTTTAATTAAGATCGAATTGGCACATCCTAATTCGATCCCTTTCTTGAGGTATTCGACATTAGTCACAAACAGATCGTCTCCAACCAACTGGCAACGATCACCGATTTTTGCAGTCAGCATTTCCCAGCCATCCCAATCATTTTCAGCCATACCGTCTTCAATTGAATCGATCGGGTATTTATCGATCAACTCTTCCAGATAAAGTACCTGCTCGGTAGAAGTACGTTTCGCTCCATTCGGCCCTTCAAAAATGGAATAATCGTAAATGTCGTTTTTATAGAACTCCGAAGAAGCACAGTCAAGTCCGATCATCACCTCTTCGCCTGGTTTGTAACCCGCTTTTTTAATAGCTTCGATAATAGATTCCAACGCATCTTCCGTACCTTTCAAGGTAGGTGCGAAACCACCTTCATCTCCTACAGCCGTACTCAATCCCCGATCATGCAATACTTTTTTGAGGGTATGGAAAATCTCTGCTCCCATCCGAACAGCTTCCCGGAAGGTTTTCGCTCCCACCGGGCGAATCATAAATTCCTGAAAAGCAATAGGAGAATCGGAATGGGAACCTCCGTTGATAATATTCATCATCGGCACAGGCAATACTTTTGCATTGCATCCGCCGATATAGCGGTATAAAGGAATTTCCAAAGCGCCGGCTGCAGCTTTTGCACAAGCCAAAGATACGCCCAACATGGCATTGGCTCCTAAATTGGATTTTGTCTTCGTGCCGTCCAGATCGATCAACAACCGGTCGATTGCTGCCTGGTCGGTAACATCGAATCCCAGCAAAGCATCGGCAATCACTGTATTGACATTATTGACAGCATTCAATACACCCTTCCCCTGATAACGGGATTTATCCCCATCGCGCAATTCCAAAGCTTCATGTTCGCCTGTCGACGCTCCCGAAGGAACAGCTGCACGCCCCATCACTCCGTTTTCCAGAGTTACATCTACTTCTACTGTCGGATTCCCGCGGGAATCTAATATTTCGCGACCTGTAATATCTACAATATGTGTCATCGTTTTGTCGTAATTTTAAATTATACATTCTATTTTGCTGACACAAGTTACGACAAAAGAATGAAGAATGAAGAATAAAAAATGAAGAATTAACTTTCATTTATAAAATTTACATAAAACATAAACTGTATCTATTACGTGATTATTTCAGTCTATAAAATCCGGTAAATTGTCGATTATTTTATCAAATAAAGAAGGAAGCTTATATCTTTGCAAAAAATAATCTAAAAGATATGAAAAAGATCCCGGTTACCTTATTTATAGTCTCGGCTTTACTTTTCATCCTCCCGGAAAAAACAGAAGCACAGAGCCTGAAAGACATCCTAAAATCAGAAACAGCACAAAAAGTCATCGATGCCGTAAAGGAAGCGACAGCACTCAAATTCGAAGACTTGCAGGGGACCTGGCAATACAAAGGAGCAGCCTGCCAATTTAAAAGTGAGGAATTACTCCAAAAGGCAGGAGGTATAGCCCTGGGTGAAACAATGGAAGGCAAACTCGAAAAAGCTTATGAAAAAGCAGGAATCAGAACCGGCAATTTCTCATACACTTTCAACCATGATTCCACCTTTACCTGCCAAATAGGGAAAAAGGAATTGAAAGGTACCTATGCTTATGATAGCTCTAATCAAATTTTGACGTTAAGTTATTTCGGTTTATTAAACACCGAAGTACAACTATCGGGAAAGAAAGACGGCACGACTTTCCTCTTCAATGCCGACCGATTACTAAAACTGGTCACTTTACTGTCGGGTTATTCAAAGAGCAGTACTTTATCGGCTGTCAACAAAGTAGCCCAACAATACGACGGCATGATGCTCGGATTCGACCTGCAAAAATAACCGGGCATCGGCCACTATAGAAAATCCCTGACATCATACTTCCGGATGCAGTCTTCTTCATCCGTAGCGTATAAAAAACCTTTCTCTGCATCCAAAAAAGGATATTTAAGGGGATGGGAAAGTTTGAGTTGAAATTTAAAAGTCCCTTCCCAATCGAATACCTCCACCGAAAAGCCAAGTTTGCCCGGACGCCGCGGATCCTCGGGAAAAGCTCTGTAGGCAAAAACCGTTTTATCGGTACAATCGACTCCAGAATAATTTTCCCCGAATGACTCGGAAGAATTCAATAACGGCAATTCGTTACCCGTTGTCAGCCAACGGAAGTTTTGCATTTTTGAATCGTATAGTATTATCTGATTCATATTACGAAAGGCCACCGCTATTCTCCGGCGATCGGGCGACATCGCTTCATCCCCGAGAAAAAGCTGATCAAAATCCCGGATGTCGTCATAATCGGTATACCATACGCTATCTAAAACGGTAGCGGAAGCATAATTATAGCTCAACCAATACAAATTCTTACCTCCTACATGCGTCGTTCCCTGCATAGACAGAATCCGTATACTACCATCAGCATTTTTTCTAATATTCTGATTCGGTATAATATCATAAGGCCTTTCGGCACGGGAAATCCAAAACACCGAATCGTTCAAGACAAAAACCGGGCGGTATAAGAAATCGGCCATACCCCGATCCATAAATTTATATTGCTTTTCCCAACAAGGTTTACCTGCTGTTAAAGAACTTTCCAAATCGACGACTCCTATGAAATTTTGGGGAGCTTTCAACCACAGCCTCATTTTTCCCTTCCAGGGAGCTGCCCATATTTCCTGGCAGCTGATCACTTCATCATCTCCTCGTCCTTTTTCCAAAAAGGCTCCTAAAAACCGATAGGTATCCGCCTGATACACCCTCACTATTTTCTCCTCCTCCATATTCAGTATCACCAAAAAAGTATCGAGACGGCAGATACTCATCGGTATCAATTCCTGTATAGGTAATATTTCACCTTCCAAATCCAGCGTTTGTTCCGGACTTGCAGCTAAAACCACTTCGCTGTCGTTTTGCTGCTGCGTACAAGCGAAAAAAAATAAAAGCAAGAAAAAGAGAAAAGATTTTCATGGCTTTGTATTTAAAAAGAAAGGCGGATCTTCAGGATCCGCCTTCTATCTGAATTCCTGTAAAAGAATTATTCAGCCTTAGGAGCTTCCTCTGCAGGAGTTTCTGCTTTCGGAGCTTCTTCAACTACTGCAGCCCCGGTAGCTTCAGCTTTCTTAGCGCCTGAAGAACGACGGCGGCGGGTAGTTGTTTTCTTCACTTCCTGTTTAACTTCAGTATAAGTGGCATTGAAGTCTACCAATTCGATAATACAAGTCTCAGCGTTATCACCGATACGATTACCGGTACGCAGAATACGGGTATAACCTCCCGGACGATTCACGATTTTCGGTGCGACTTCGCTAAACAATTCGGTAACGGCTTCTTTCTGTCCGAGGTAACTAAATACAACACGGCGAGAATTGGTGTTATCGTTTTTACTTTTAGTGATCAGAGGCTCAACATATATTTTGAGCGCTTTAGCCTTAGGCACTGTCGTGCTGATTCTCTTGTTGAGAATCAAAGAAGCGGCCATATTGGACAACATGGCTTTCCGATGTGCACTGGTCCGGCTCAGATGATTAAATTTCTTCTTATGGTTCATGATGTTATTCCTTATCTAATTTATACTTTGTAACATCCATACCGAATTCGAGGTTGTTATTTTCCAACAGAGCTTCCAGTTCGGTCAGCGACTTCTTACCGAAGTTGCGGAATTTCAACAGGTCGTTCTTATTGAAGCGGCACAATTCCCCGAGTGTTTCTACTTCGGCAGCTTTCAGGCAGTTCAATGCACGCACTGACAAGTCCATATCGACTAATTTAGTCTTCAACAGCTGACGCATATGAAGCACTTCTTCGTCGAATTCCTCATTACCGTACTTGTCTTCAGATTCCAAAGAAATCTTTTCATCCGAGAACAACATAAAGTGATGAATCAGAATTTTCGCAGCCTCTTTCAAAGCATCGGTAGGAGCGATAGAGCCATCGGTTTCAATTTCAAACAACAACTTTTCATAGTCGGTTTTACCTTCTACACGATAGTTCTCAATTTCATATTTTACATTCCGGATCGGAGTATAAATGGCATCAATAGGGATAAATCCCGCTTCGGCCTCTGCCGGCATATTTTCTGTACTAGGAACATAACCGCGCCCTTTCTGGATCGTAATTTCCATCTGGAAATTAACAGAAGGGTCCATATGGCAGATGACGAGTTCAGTATTGAGCACCTCGAATCCTGTGAGGAATTTGTTGATATCCCCTGCCTTAAAAGCTTCCTGACCGTTGATCAGAACCGTCAGCTTCTCATCCTCTACATCTTCCACTTTTCTCTTGAACCGAACCTGCTTCAGATTCAGGATAATCTCGGTAACATCCTCGATCACCCCGGGGATGGTGGCAAACTCATGTTCTACACCATGTATTTTGATTCCGGTAATCGCGAAGCCTTCCAATGAAGACAGTAGGATTCTGCGTAACGGATTACCAATTGTGATTCCGTAACCTGGCTCTAACGGACGAAATTCGAATTTTCCGAATTTGTCTGTCGATTCGAGCATGATTACTTTGTCCGGTTTCTGGAAAGCTAATATTGCCATAAATATCTTTAATTTTTTTTACTTAGAATACAATTCTACGATTAACTGCTCTTTAATGTTTTCCGGAATATCGCTTCTTTCCGGCACGTTCAACAGTTTGCCACTCATAGAAGCTCCGTCCCATTCCAACCAGGAATATTTGCTGACACGGTTACTACGCAGGCTATCTGCTACCACTTCAAGAGCTTTGGATTTCTCACGTACTGCAACGACATCCCCAGCTTTAACAGCTGCTGAGGGAATGTTACAAACACCACCGTTCACCGTGATATGACGATGAGAAACCAATTGCCGTGCTGCAGCACGGGTAGGAGCAATACCTAAACGGTATACGACATTGTCCAGACGACATTCGAGCATCTGCAACAATACTTCACCGGTAACTCCTCCTGCACGTTCTGCTTTTTCAAACAGGATACGGAATTGTTTTTCCAGTAAACCATAGGTATATTTTGCTTTTTGTTTTTCTTTCAACTGAACACCATATTCAGAGATTTTTCTTCTGCGACGAGCCAAACCGTGCTGTCCTGACGGATAATTTCTCCGTTCCAGTGCCTTATCCGGTCCGTAAATAGGCTCACCGAACTTTCTTGCTATTTTAGACTTAGGTCCTGTATATCTAGCCATTTGTTTCTATTCTTTAAATTTACACAACATTCATAAGCTATAGGCTACAAGCTATAAGCTACAGGCTTTCGGCCTTTTCTTGCTTTTAGCATTTCGCTTTTAGCTTTTAGCTTTATTACACTCTTCTGCGTTTCGGAGGCCGGCAACCATTGTGTGGAAGCGGGGTAACATCGATGATTTCAGCTACTTCGATACCACTGGCGTGAATAGAACGAATGGCTGATTCACGGCCATTACCCGGACCGGAAACATATACTTTAGCTTTACGCATCCCCAGATCGAATGCGACCTTAGCGCAATCGGCAGCTGCCATCTGAGCTGCATACGGAGTGTTCTTTTTAGATCCTCTGAAACCCATCTTTCCGGCGGAAGACCATGAAATCACCTGACCAGTAGAATTGGTCAAAGAAATGATGATGTTGTTAAATGAGGAATGAACGTGTGCTTGTCCCACGGCTTCTACTTTAACCAGCCGCTTCTTGTTACTTGATGTAGACTTCTTTGCCATAATTCAACTCAATTATTTAGTTGCTTTTTTCTTGTTAGCAACAGTTTTCTTCTTACCCTTACGTGTACGGGCATTGTTCTTCGTGCTCTGTCCTCTTACGGGCAGTCCTAAACGGTGACGGATACCCCGGTAACAACCGATATCCATCAGTCGTTTGATGTTCATCTGAACGCTTGATCTCAACTCACCTTCGACTTTGTACTCTGTTCCAATGATTTTTCGTACAGCCCCGAGCTGGTCGTCGTTCCAGTCTTTCACCTTCAGGTCATAATCGATGCCGGCTTCACTCAGGATAGCACGTGCACTACTTCTACCTATACCATAGATATAGGTCAAGGCTATTTCTCCTCTTTTGTTTGAGGGTAAATCTACACCTACGATTCTTGCCATAAATCTTTTTTAATTTAACTAGATTAATGATTAACCCTGACGCATTTTAAACTTAGGGTTCTTTTTGTTAATGACGTACAAAACGCCTTTTCTTCTTACAATCTTGCAATCGTCATTACGTTTCTTGATTGACGCTCTTACCTTCATGGTCCTTTAATTTGAATTATTATGATTCATGATCTACGCATTACGATTTTCAATCAAAAGCCATACAGCTAAATCCGAAATCAAAAACCGTAAATCAAAAATTAAATTTTAGTTTTTGTATCTAAATGTAATTCTACCTTTTGTCAGGTCGTAAGGGGACATATCCACACGTACCCGGTCGCCAGGAAGTATCTTAATGTAATGCATACGCATCTTGCCGGAAATATGGGCTGTAATCACATGTCCATTTTCCAATTCTACCCGAAACATGGCATTCGACAATGCTTCTGTTATTACTCCATCCTGCTCTATTGACGGCTGTTTTGCCATAAACAATTAATTTATGATTTATGATTTACGATTTATGCAATACTTGCTCGACATATTCGAACGTAGACAAAATATCCGCACCATTCTTCCCTACGGCTACGGTATGCTCGAAATGAGCTGCCGGCTTTTTGTCCCTTGTCCGGATCGTCCATCCGTCGGCTTCCTGATAAATATGCCTTTTACCCAAATTGATCATCGGTTCGATAGCGATCACCATCCCTTCTTTCAGTTTTACCCCCTGCCCCTGACGGCCATAATTAGGCACCTGAGGCTCTTCGTGTAAATCGTGTCCTACTCCGTGTCCTACCATCTCCCTCACCACCGAATAACCTTCGGCCTCACAATGGGATTGCACTGCATGTCCTATATCTCCGGTCCGCATACCCGCAACAGCTTTTCCGATTCCTTTATAAAGGCTTTCTTTCGTCACCCGCAATAACTTCCGGATTTCTTCATCCACTTCCCCAACCTCGAAGGTATAGGCACTATCACCGTAAAAACCGTTCTTCAAAGTGCCACAATCGATGGAAACAATATCCCCCTCTTGTAAAACACATTTTTCAGAGGGAATACCGTGCACGACAACGTCATTTACAGAAATACAAAGCGTATTCGGAAAACCACCGTAACCCAAAAATCCGGGCTCTGCACCGTGGTCACGAATAAACTCCTCTGCAATACGATCGAGCTCTAATGTAGAAATCCCCGGACGAATATGCTTTGCCATCTCGCCCAGAGTCATCCCTACCAATCGGTTGCTTTCTCTTAACAGTTCAATCTCTTCTCCGGTTTTTACAAAAATCATGCCGCAAAATTACAAAAAATATTTCAAGTTTCTAAGTTGCTGAGTCACAAAGTTACTAAGTTTTTCTGAACTCAGTAACTTAGCAACTCATTCACTATTAATAGGCAGCCGGTCCACCGGGAGTCTTCCCTTTAATTCGTCCTGTTTTCATCAATCCGTCGTAATGACGCATCAACAAATGCGACTCGATCTGTTGTAGAGTATCCAAAACAACTCCGACCAAAATCAACAGGGAAGTACCGCCATAGAACTGAGCAAACTGTTGGTTCACTCCGGCAATGGTTGCAAAAGCCGGTAATATGGCAACTATTCCCAGGAATATAGATCCCGGTAAAGTAATCCGTGACATAATGGTATCCAGGAATTCCATTGTTTTCCGTCCGGGTTTCACACCGGGAATAAATCCACCGTTCTTCTTCATATCCTCGGACATCTGCATCGGATTAACCGTAATCGCCGTATAAAAATACGTAAATGCCACAATCAGGATAAAGAAAGTGAAGTTATACCAAAAACCGGTGAAATTAGAAAAAGCAGTTGCAAAACCGGATAACGATTCAGAAGCTGCATAATTCACAAAAGAAATCGGTAACAACATAATTGCCTGAGCAAAAATGATCGGCATAACCCCTGCAGCATTAATCTTCAGAGGGATATACTGACGTACTCCACCATATTGTTTGTTTCCGACAATACGTTTTGCATACTGTACAGGCACCTTACGGGTTCCTTGTACCAGCAGGATCGTACCGCAGAATACGAAAAACAGCAGAATAATCTCGATCAGGAATGCCACCAATCCGCCACCTTGCTGACTAACACGCGAAGTCAGTTCGGCAAAGAATGCAAACGGCAGACGGGCGATAATACCAATCATGATAATGATAGAAACACCGTTTCCAATACCTTTATCTGTAATTTTTTCACCCAACCACAAAACGAACATAGAGCCCGCAGCCAGGATAATTACGGAATAGATTGTAAAGAAAGCCCCTTTTATCAGAAAGAATTCGGGCTGAATCTGTGCATGCAAGTTGGTAAGATACGCAGAACCTTGTAATATCAGAATGATAATGGTCAGATAACGGGTAATCTGGTTGATTTTACGCCGTCCACTTTCCCCTTCACGCTGCATACGCTGAAAATAAGGAACCGCAATTCCCAGTAACTGAACTACGATAGAAGCAGAGATATAGGGCATAATTCCCAAGGCAAAGATCGAAGCATTCGAAAATGCACCTCCCGAAAACATATCCAGCAATCCCAGCACACCACTCGAAGTCTGCTGTTTTAAAGCGGCTAATCCGGCAGGGTCGATACCCGGTAGTACCACCTCTGTTCCAAGTCTGTAAACGAGAATCAACCCGAGTGTTGTCAGAATCCGGGTTTTCAATTCCTCAATTTTCCAAATGTTCTTTAATGTATCAAATAACTTCATAAGTTCTTTTATTTATAAGTTTATAAAGTTTATAAAGTTTAAAAGTTACAAAGTTAAAATTACCTTATGAACTTATGAACCTTATGAACTTTATAAACTCGTTTTGTTTTACAAAACGACTACAGAGCCACCGGCAGCCTCGATCGCAGCAATCGCTGACTTAGAGAATGCATTTGCTGTAATTTCAAGTTTAGCACTGATTGAGCCGTCACCCAAAACTTTCAACAATTCATTCTTATTGAGCAATCCGGCTGCAATCAGAATATCCCGATCGATTTTCTCCAGATTATCTCTTTCAGCTAAAGCCTGCAACATGCTTACATTGATAGCTTTATAGGCTACACGATTGATATTCTTAAAGCCGAATTTCGGTACACGTCTCTGCAGAGGCATCTGACCACCTTCAAAACCAATCTTCGTATGGTAACCCGATCTTGATTTAGCTCCTTTATGACCTCTTGTAGAAGTACCTCCTTTTCCGGAACCTTGTCCGCGACCAATTCTTTTTTCGTGATGAGTTGATCCGCAGGCCGGTTTTAAGCTACTTAAATCCATTTTATTTCGTTCTTAAAATGTTTATACTTATTTTACTTCTTCCACACGAACCAGATGGCTGATTTTTGCCACCATTCCCAGGATCTGCGGAGTAGCTTCTTTCTCAACACTGCTGTTGGTTTTCTTCAATCCCAAAGCCTGAATAGTGCCTACCTGAGTTTTATCGCTACCGATTTTACTTTTTACAAGTGTGATTTTAATCTTTGCCATGATCCTCAAATATTAACCGTTAAACACTTTATCCAGACTAATGCCTCTCTGAGCGGCAATCGTACGGGCATCACGCATTTCTTTCAATGCAGCTATCGTAGCTTTTACCAAATTGTGAGGGTTGGACGAACCTTTACTTTTAGCCAATACGTCGTGAATACCGGCACTTTCCAAAACAGCACGCATAGCACCTCCGGCTACCAGCCCGGTACCGGAAGAAGCGGGTTGCATATAAACCTCAGAACCGCTGAAACGAGCTACCTGCTCATGAGGAATAGTTCCTTTCAATACAGGTACTTTGATCAGGTTCTTTTTAGCAGCTTCGATTCCTTTAGAAATAGCTGTAGTCACCTCGTTTGCTTTTCCTAATCCCCAGCCTACGATTCCGTTTTCGTCACCTACCACAACGATAGCTGCGAAACTGAATGTACGACCTCCTTTTGTAACTTTGGTCACACGATTGATAGCTACCAATCTGTCCTTTAATTCCAAGTCAGTATTATTTACTTTTTGTTCCATTCTGCTAACTTATTAAAAATTAAGACCTCCGTTACGGGCAGCATCAGCTAATGCTTTTACTCTACCGTGATACAAATAACCGTTTCTGTCGAAAACAACAGCTTCGATACCGGCAGCTTTAGCTTTTTCTGCTACAGCAGCCCCTACGAAAGCAGCCTGTTCGGTCTTGTTGCCTTTCTTCTCAGCAATTTCCTTGCACAAAGATGAAACAGATAATAAAGTCTTACCTGCTTTATCGTCGATCAGCTGTACAGATATCTGCGCATTTGAACGATAAACGCTCATACGTGGACGTTCAGCTGTCCCGGAGACAATCTTCCGAATTCTCCGTTTTATTCTTAATCTTCTTTCTTCTTTCGTTAAAGCCATAACTTTTTACTTCCTTTAGTAATTAAACTTTAGCTGACTTACCTGCTTTCCGGCGAACCACTTCACCAACGAAGCGAATACCTTTACCCTTGTAAGGCTCAGGTTTACGGAAAGAACGGATTTTAGCAGCTACCTGACCGATCAACTGTTTGTCACAGCTTTCGAGCGTAATAATCGGGTTAGCACGTTTTTCAGTTACGGCTGTAACTTTCACCTCTGCCGGTAATTGCAAGAAGATAGAGTGAGAATATCCCAGTCCCAGTTCGAGAACCTGACCCTCAGCGTTAGCACGGAAACCAACACCTACTAATTCTTGTTTGATGGTATAACCTTCAGAAACACCTACAACCATATTATGAAGCAATGCACGGTACAGACCATGCTGTGCTTTGTGTTCTTTATCTTCTGTATGACGTGCTACATGCACTTCGTTCTCTTCAACGGTAACAGTCAGATCAGCACTTACCTGCTGAGAAAGTTGTCCTTTCGGACCTTTGACTGTGACGGTGTTATCAGGACTTACTGCTACAGTAACTCCTTGTGGTATATGAATCGGTAATTTCCCTATACGTGACATTTCTTCTTCACTTTAAAATTAATACACATAACACAATACTTCACCGCCTACATTCCGCTGGCGAGCTTCTTTGTCAGTCATCAATCCCATTGAGGTAGACAAAATGGCAATACCCAGTCCGTTCAATACACGTGGCATTTCTTCCACATTAGTGTACCGACGTAAACCCGGTTTTGACACACGTACCAGTGATTTGATAGCCGGTACTTTTGTCTCGGGATGATATTTCAATGCAATTTTGATATTGCTTCTTGCACCTTCCTGTTCGAACTTATAATTCAGGATATATCCTTTTTCTTTCAGGATTTTGGTCATTTCGAGTTTAATTTTAGAACCCGGGATTTCAACCACTTTATGACCAACACTTACCGCATTCCGAATGCGGGTAAGGAAATCTGCTATTGGATCTGTCATCTCTTTTCGTTTTTTTTAATATTACCAACTAGCCTTTTTAACTCCCGGTATCAACCCTTGTGAAGCCATTTCACGGAATTGGATACGGCTGATACCAAATTGTCTCATATAACCTCTGGGACGTCCAGTCAGTTTGCAACGGTTGTGCAAACGGATCGGATTCGAGTTTCTAGGCAGGAGACTCAGTGCAGCATAGTCACCTTCCTCTTTTAATTTTGCTCGTTTCGCAGCGTACTTTTCTACCAATTTTGCACGCTTCACCTCACGGGCTTTCATTGATTCTTTTGCCATTTCGCTTGTTTTTAGTTCTTTTTAAACGGTAATCCAAACTCTCTGAGCAGAGCAAAACCTTCTTCGTCGGTATTAGCCGAAGTCACAAATGTAATGTTCATACCCATGATTTTGTGAACGGAATCCATCACAATTTCAGGGAATATGATCTGCTCTTCAAGACCTAATGTATAGTTGCCTTTTCCGTCCAGCTTACTGTTGATCCCCTTGAAGTCGCGGATACGCGGCAGGGCACTACAGATCAATCTTTCCAGAAATTCGTACATACGTTCTTTCCGTAAAGTCACTTTCACACCGATCGGCATGCCTTTACGCAATTTGAAGTTAGATACGTCTTTTGTCGATTTACCTACAACAGCTTTCTGACCTGTTATCGCGGTAATCTCATTCAATGAAAACTCCAGGATCTTCTTATCCTGAATAGCTGAACCCACTCCCTGATTGATTACTATCTTCTCCAGCCGGGGAGCCTGCATAACTGACTTGTATCCGAATTCTTTCATTAAAGTCGGTACAATCTCTTCGTTATACTTTGTTTTAAGATTTGGTACGTATTTCATCTATTTAATTATAATTTTGATTCACGATTGACGATTTTACACACAATAGTCGACCGAAAAATCAGATTTTCAGGCGGCAAAGGTATAAAATATTTTGGATTATATCACTTCGTAAATCCCATTTTTATTCTTGCTTTACGATATTGATTTACGATCAGAGTGTTTTTTCACTATAATCGTAAATCCGGAATCGTAAATCAGGTCTTATTTCAGGATTTCTCCTGATTTTTTAGCATATCTCACCAAGTTACCTTTTTCGTCCTTTTTACGGCCGATACGGGTCGGTTTGTTGGTAGACGGATCGATCACGTTCAGGTTAGAGATGTGGATCGGAGCTTCTTGCTTGATGATACCACCCTGCGGATATTTAGCATTCGGTTTGGTATGTTTGCTGATCATGTTGATTCCCTCAACGATCGCTCTTTCCTTATCCGGAAAAACTTCCAGTACCTTTCCCTGTTTGCCTTTATCTTCCCCAGCGTTCACCTGTACTAAATCGCCTTTTTTAATATGAAATTTTCTATTCATCTCTTTACTTTTTTAATTGTCGAAAGTCCAAAAGTCAAGAGTTTAAAAATTCTCATTCCCGAACATTCGACTTTCTGACATTCGACATTTGACATTAAAGTACTTCGGGGGCTAACGAAACGATTTTCGTATAACCTTCACGAACTTCACGGGCTACAGGTCCGAAGATACGGGTTCCTCTCATTTCACCGGCATTGTTCAACAATACACAGGCATTGTCGTCAAAACGGATATAAGAACCATCGGGACGTCTGTATTCCTTGGTTACGCGTACAACCACAGCTTTGCTGACAGTACCCTTTTTAATTTCACCGCTAGGCAGGGCACTTTTTACAGCAACAACGATTTTATCGCCTACGCGTGCATATCTTTTCTTGGAACCTCCAAGAACACGGATACAAAGCACTTCTTTAGCACCGCTGTTGTCTGCTACTGTTAATCTGGTTTCCTGTTGTATCATGATTACTTCGCTCTTTCAATGATTTCAACTAATCTCCATCTCTTCATTTTACTTAAAGGACGGGTTTCCATAATTCTCACGGTATCACCGATATTACACTCATTCTTTTCATCATGAGCGGTGAACTTTTTGGTCTTTTTAATGAACTTACCGTAAATCGGGTGTTTCTCCTTAAAATGTACAGCAACGGTGATAGTTTTATCCATCTTATTGCTCAGTACCAGACCGATACGTTCTTTTCTAAGATTTCTTCCTTCCATTGCTTTACTTCTTTTCAGTTAATTCTCTCTTACGTATTTCTGTCATCATACGAGCGATGGTTTTACGGGCGGCACGAATCTGCATCGGGTTTTCCATCGGCGTAATGGTATGATTCATCGTCATCTTATTGAGGGCTGCTTTTTCAGTCTCTACCCGTTCAATAAGTTCAGCTGTGGTCATTTCAATAATTTCTGAATTTTTCATCTCTCTGACAAATTAATTTTTAAACTTAATAGCCGGAAGACTATTCTTCTGTATAATCACGTCTAACCACAAACTTTGTCGTAATAGGTAATTTCTGTGCTGCAAGACGTAAAGCCTCTTTTGCCACTGCATACGGAACACCGTCAGCCTCGAAAATAATTCTTCCCGGAGTTACAGGTGCTACGAATCCCTCTGGGTTACCTTTACCTTTACCCATACGTACCTCGGCAGGTTTTTTGGTAATCGGTTTATCGGGGAATATACGAATCCAAATCTGTCCCTGACGTTGCATGTAACGGGTTACTGCAACACGGGCAGCTTCTATCTGGCGTCCTTCGATCCATTTTTCTTCTAACGCCTTAATACCGAAAGATCCGAATGCAAGTTGATTACCTCTCTGGGCATTCCCCTTCATCCTACCTTTCTGGCTTCTTCTAAATTTAGTCCTTTTCGGCTGTAACATAGCTCTTCGTTTATTAAATTAAAAGACTACTTACTTTTTCTTCTTTCTGAAACCGCCTTTTTTCCCGTCAGCTTTACCAGCTGATGCAGGACGGCTGTTGTCACGGGTCTGGAGCAGTGAGTTCGGAACGAGTTCACGTTTTCCATAAACTTCACCTTTACAGATCCATACCTTGATACCTAACAGACCATAAGTGGTCAGGGCCTCTGCCTGTGCAAAATCGATGTCAGCACGGAAAGTGTGCAGTGGAGTCCTTCCTTCTTTGAACATCTCGGCACGTGCCATTTCAGCACCGTTCAGACGTCCTGAAATCAGGATCTTGATTCCCTCGGCACCCATTCTCATAGTTGAAGCGATTGCCATTTTGATAGCCCGGCGGTATGCTACACGGCCTTCCAACTGACGAGCTATGTTATTTCCAACGATCACAGCATCCAATTCCGGACGTTTGATCTCGAAGATATTGATCTGAACCTCTTTATCGGTAATTTTCTTCAGCTCTTCTTTCAGTTTATCCACTTCCTGACCACCTTTACCGATAATAATTCCCGGACGGGCGGTATTGATCGTGATAGTGATGAGCTTCAGCGTACGCTCGATAACGATTTTTGCGATTCCGGCTTTTGCAAGACGGGCATTCAGGTATTTACGGATTTTGTAATCTTCTACCAGTTTGTCACCGTAATTCTTGCCGCCGAACCAATTAGAATCCCATCCACGGATGATACCTAATCTATTGCTTATTGGATTACATTTTTGTCCCATGCTTTACTCTTTTACAGTGTTTTCAACAACGGCGGTTTTACTTCCCAACACGATAGTCACGTGATTGGATCTTTTACGGATTCTGTGAGCCCGTCCCTGTGGAGCCGGACGCAGTCTTTTCAGAATACCCGCACCATCCACAAAGATTTCTTTGATATACAAAGCAGCGTCGTCTACGCGCTGGCCTTCGTTTTTCACGCTCCAGTTTGCAATAGCTGAAAGTAAGAGTTTCTCCACTTTACGAGCAGCTTCTTTCGGACAAAATTTCAGTGTATCCAAAGCCCTCTGTACGTCCATACCCCGTACAAGGTCTGCCACCAATCTCATTTTCTGAGGTGATGAAGGACAATCATGCAGCACAGCGAAAGCCTTTGTTTTTCTGGCTTCCTTCATCTGATTTGCTTTTATTCTTTTTCTTGCACCCATTTTATACAATCTTCATTTGTTCAACATCATCACGCTATTATTTTTTCTTCTTGTCAGCGTGACCTCTAAATGTACGTGTCGGTGCAAATTCACCCAATTTATGACCAACCATATTTTCGGTCACATATACCGGGATAAATTTATTACCGTTGTGTACAGCTACTGTATGCCCTACGAAATCCGGAGAAATCATGGAGTAACGAGCCCAGGTCTTAACAACCGATTTCTTGTTGGTCTCATTCATTGCCAGGATTCTCTTTTCCAGCTTTACATCAATAAAAGGGCCTTTTTTTAACGAACGACTCATAACATCAAGTTTTAATCAGTTATTTTTTCCTTCTTTCAATAATATACTTCGAAGAAGCCTTCTTCGGTGCTCTGGTCTTCAAGCCCTTAGCCAACAAACCTTTTCTTGAACGGGGCAGACCTCCGGAAGCACGGCCTTCACCACCACCCATCGGGTGATCAACCGGGTTCATTACAACACCACGGACACGAGGACGACGGCCTAACCAGCGGGTACGCCCTGCTTTACCGGAACGTTCCAGAGAATGGTCAGGATTAGATACAGTACCTACGGTTGCTTTACAGGTAACCAGCACCATACGGATCTCACCTGAAGGCAATTTGATAGAAGCATATTTTCCTTCTCTTGCAACTAACTGAGCATAAGAACCGGCACTACGGGCCATTACAGCTCCTTGTCCCGGACGTAACTCAATGTTATGTATGATTGTACCCAATGGGATTTCAGACAAATACAGCGTATTCCCGATTTCAGGAGCGACTCCTTTACCGCTCTCGATGGTCTGACCGACAGTCAAACCGATCGGGGCAACGATATAACGTTTTTCACCATCTGCATACACTAACAGGGCAATACGGGCCGTGCGGTTCGGATCGTATTCGATACTTGCTACTTTAGCAGGTATATTTTCCTTCTCGCGTTTGAAGTCGATTACTCTGTATTTGCGTTTATGACCACCACCTATATATCTCATTGTCATCTTACCGGTGTTATTACGACCTCCGGTTTTGCTGTAGGGTCTCAACAATGATTTCTCAGGTCTATCTGTAGTCACCTGTTCGAAAGTATTCACTACCTTTCCTCTTTGTCCAGGCGTTACAGGATTTAATTTTCTTACAGCCATCTTATTTAAATATTGCTAAAAAAATCAATACTATCACCTTCTGCTAAAGTCACAATTGCTTTCTTGAACGAGTTGGTACGTCCGCTGATTACACCGGCCTTGGTATAACGGGATTTAGCCGTTCCCTGATAACGCTGGGTATTTACAGCCAATACGTTCACTCCATACATGGCTTCAACTGCTTTCTTTATCTCAATCTTATTTGCCTCTTTTGCTACGATAAAAGCTACTTTACGCTGTTTATCGGTGAGAGCTGTCATCTTTTCCGTTAAAACGGGCTTAATAATAATTTCCATCTCTTCTTGGTTTAGTTAAGATTGAACATTTCGTTAAGGCCCTCTACAGAACTTTCAACTAAAACAAGGTTTTTAGCCTTCATTACGTTGTAAGTTGCGATGTCGCTAACTCTCATCACTTCCACATTCTGCAAGTTACGGGCAGACAGAAGTACATTTTCGTTCACACCGTTACCCAATACCAACAACAGACGACCGTTGTTTACCTGCAGGTTGTTCATCAAAGCAACCATTTGTTTGGTCTTCGGAGCTTCGAAGGTGAAGTCTTCAACGACTTTTACAGCATTTGCACTTGCTTTTACAGCCAAAGCTGATTTACGAGCCAATTTTTTCAATTTCTTGTTCAGTTTGAAGCTGTAATCTCTCGGTACGGGACCAAAAATACGACCTCCTCCTCTGAACTCAGGGTTCTTAATACTACCTGCACGAGCACCTCCGGTACCTTTTTGCTTTTTCAGCTTTTTGGTACTTCCGGAAATTTCATTCCGCTGTTTTGACTTGTGAGTACCCTGACGGTTGTTGGCCAGGAACTGTTTTACGTCAAGGTAGATAGCGTGCTCATTAGGCTGAATTCCAAAAATAGCGTCATCCAACACTATCTTTCTGCCGGTTTCCTGTCCGGCAATGTTTAGTACACTTAACTCCATTACTTCTGAATAATTACGTATGAACCTTTAGATCCGGGAACAGATCCCTTCACCAACAACAAATTATTTTCAGGAATTACCTTCAAAACTTCCAAGTTCTCTACAGTAACCCGGTCTCCGCCCATACGGCCACCCATACGCATTCCTTTGAAAACACGTGCCGGAGTAGAACATGCTCCGATAGATCCCGGTTTTCTCAGACGGTTATGCTGACCGTGGGTAGCTTGTCCTACTCCACCGAAACCGTGACGTTTCACAACGCCCTGGTAACCTTTACCTTTAGAGGTACCGACGATATCGACATAGGCAGTACCTTCCAGTATGGTCACGTCGATTACATCTCCCAACTTGTGTTCTTCGGCAAATCCTGCAAACTCAACGAGTTTACGTTTCGGAGTTGTGCCAGCCTTCTTAAAATGTCCACTTAGCTGCTTCGTTGTGTGTTTTTCTTTTTTCTCATCAAAACCCAACTGAAGTGCTTCGTAACCGTCTTTTTCTATGGTTTTCACCTGAGTTACGACACATGGACCGCATTCAATAACAGTGCATGGGATACTTTTCCCCTCAACACTGAAAACGGAAGTCATTCCGACTTTTTTTCCAATTAAACCTGGTAATTTCATTTCTTTTTTAATAGGTTAATTCTTCATTTTAACGACATAGGGTTTCGCCGTTAACTACACTTTAATCTCAACTTCAACACCACTGGGTAATTCAAGTTTCATCAGCGCATCGATGGTACCTGTAGTAGAACTATAGATATCAATCAGACGTTTGAAAGTACATAATAAAAATTGTTCACGGCTCTTCTTATTTACGAAAGTAGAGCGGTTAACAGTAAATACTCCTTTGTGGGTAGGAAGTGGAATCGGACCACTAACCACTGCACCTGTAGCCTTCACTGTCTTAACAATCTTTTCAGCCGACTTGTCTACCAAGTTGTGATCGTAAGATTTCAACTTAATTCTGATTTTTTGGCTCATGTTTTTTGTTTATTATATTTAAGCGGTCGGAAAGGCCAGAGACCTCTCCGACATTAATTTTTAGATTAAATCCACACGTCCGTTCGCTTTTTCAACCACCTCTCTCGCAATATTCTTCGGAACTTCGGCATAGTGATCGAATTCCATAGAAGAACTTGCACGTCCGGATGACAGGGTACGTAATACAGTCACATAACCGAATTGTTCTGCCAAAGGAACTTTTGCCGTAATCACACGGGCACCGACACGGGAATCCATCGATTCTACCTGTCCCCGGCGACGGTTCAAGTCAGCGATGATGTCACCCATAAAGTCTTCGGGAGTAACTACTTCCAGCTTCATAATCGGTTCCAGCAATACCGGTTTTGCTTTCTGAGCAGCTTCTTTATAACCGATTTTAGCAGCCATTTCGAACGACAACGCATCAGAATCAACAGGGTGGAAAGAACCATCGATCAAAGTGATCTTCAAAGCTTCCAAAGCATAACCTGCCAGAACACCGTTCTGCATCGCTTCTTTGAACCCTTTTTCTACAGACGGGATAAATTCCTTCGGAATATTACCACCTTTCACTTCGTTCACAAAAGTCAAGCCCTCTTTACCTTCCTCTGCAGGTTCCATACGGAAAATAATATCTGCAAACTTACCACGACCACCGGACTGTTTTTTGAACACATGACGATGATCCACAGGTACAGTAATCGCTTCTTTGTAAGATACCTGAGGAGCTCCCTGGTTACATTCTACTTTAAATTCACGACGCAGACGGTCGAGGATAATATCCAGGTGAAGCTCACCCATACCGCTGATTACGGTCTGGCCTGAATCTTCATCAGTCTTCACGCGGAAGGTCGGGTCTTCTTCAGCCAATTTAGCCAAAGCCATACCTAATTTATCCGTATCTTTCTGAGTCAGCGGTTCGATAGCGATACCGATCACAGGTTCCGGGAAAGTCATACTCTCCAGTACGATCGGTTTATCTTCAGAACACAAGGTATCTCCGGTACGGATATCTTTGAAACCTACGCAAGCGCAGATATCTCCGGCTTCCAGTACTTCTTTCGGCTGTTGCTTGTTAGAGTGCATCTGGAACAGACGGGAAATACGTTCTTTTTTATCGGTACGCGGGTTATAAACATACGAACCGGCTTCGATCTTACCAGAATAAATACGGGTATAGCACAAACGGCCGACAAACGGGTCGGTAGCGATCTTAAATGCCAGTGCCGACAGCGGAGCCTCCGGATCTACAGGGAAATGTACATCTTCTCCTGTCCGGGGATCAGTACCTTTACTGTTCGGAATATCCAACGGGTTCGGCAAATAAGCGATCACAGCATCCAACAGGTTCTGCACGCCTTTATTTTTGAAAGAAGAACCGCACATCACCGGACAGAAGTCCATGGCGATCACAGCCTTCCGAATCACTGCTTTCAGGTCTTCGACTGTGATAGAGTCCGGATCTTCAAAGAAACGTTCCATCAAAGCTTCGTCCTGCACAGCAGCAGCTTCTACCAATTTCTCTCTCCATTCCTGAGCTTCAGCCATCATATTTTCGGGAATTTCTTTCACGGTAGCTTCCATAGCACCGTTTTCCCAAACATAAGCTTTCATTTCTACCAGGTCGATAATACCCTGATAGTTATCTTCCGCTCCGATCGGAAGTACCAAAGGAACCGGATTAGCACCTAATTTCTCTTTGATTTCACGAACTGCTTTGAAGAAATCGGCCCCGGAACGGTCCATTTTATTCACGAAAGCAATTCTCGGAACACCATATTTGTTTGCCTGACGCCATACGGTTTCAGACTGTGCTTCAACCCCACCTACTGCACAGAACAATGCAACCGCACCATCCAATACACGAAGAGAACGCTCTACTTCAACCGTGAAGTCAACGTGTCCCGGAGTGTCGATGATATTAATTTTATATTCGTTTCCCTGATATTTCCAGAAACAAGTGGTAGCAGCAGAAGTGATGGTAATACCTCTCTCCTGTTCCTGCACCATCCAGTCCATCGTTGCAGTACCATCATGCGTTTCCCCGATCTTATGGTTCACACCGGTGAAATACAGGATACGTTCGGTCGTTGTAGTCTTACCGGCATCGATGTGAGCCATGATACCGATATTTCTTGTGTAATGTAAATCTCTCTTAGCCATCTATTTTTCGCCTCTAAATTAAAATCTGAAATGTGCAAATGCCCGGTTAGCTTCAGCCATACGATGGGTATCTTCTTTCTTTTTGAAAGCAGCACCTTCTTCTTTGTAGGCAGCCATAATTTCAGCAGAAAGTTTTTCAGCCATGCTGTGTCCGCTTCTCTTGCGGGAGTAAAGGATCATATTTTTTACAGAGATCGCTCTTTTACGGGCCGGATTAATTTCAGTAGGCACCTGGAAAGTAGCACCACCGACACGGCGGCTCTTTACTTCTACCTGAGGAGTAATATTTTCCAATGCCTGCTTCCAGATCTCCAGAGCAGATTTCTCTTCTTTTTTTGCCATTTTTTCCTCAACGATATCCAGTGCGTCATAAAAGATTTTGAACGCAACAGTCTTTTTACCGTCCACCATCAGGTCATTAACAAACCTCGTCACCAGTACATCGTTGAATTTTGGATCCGGTAACAGGATTCTCTTCTTTGGTTTAGTCTTTCTCATTTCTTTTCGTTTACGAATTTGTTCGTCAAGCTGCCCTTTTTGGTCTTCAACGGTTTCCCAACCATTTACTCAACTGTTTTTCGGGAACGCTTCATAAACATAATTCCTGTTAATCACTAATTTTTATTTCTTGCCCTTTCCTTTAGCTGGAGCAGCAGCCTGACCCGGTTTCGGTCTTTTCGCACCATACTTAGAACGTCCCTGGCAACGTCCGGCAACACCGGCAGCATCCAAAGTACCACGAACCAAGTGGTAACGCACACCCGGAAGGTCTTTTACACGACCACCACGGATCAATACGATGGAGTGTTCCTGCAAATTGTGACCTTCTCCCGGAATATAAGCATTCACTTCTTTTCCGTTGGTCAATCTAACACGGGCAACCTTTCTCATGGCTGAGTTCGGTTTTTTCGGAGTGGTAGTGTAAACACGTACACAAACTCCTCTTCTCTGTGGGCAAGAATCCAAAGCAGGAGCTTTACTCTTGTCCTCGATCTTTACTCTTCCTTTTCTTACTAACTGTTGAATAGTAGGCATTTTACAAGTACTCTTTTAAAATTATTATACTTTTCTCCAAAATGGAGTGCAAATGTACTTACAATTCTAGTAACTACCAAATGTTCCTTCCAATTTTTTTTGTAAAAAAGATAAGATTGTCAGAAAGTTACCCAATCTGCTAAAGTTTATCGGGTCTCATTTTAAGAAGTTCAGGTGTCTTTATAAAGCCAAGCAGCCCAAACTTTGACATCCGGAAATTGTAACGAAGATACAGTGGCGTATAACAAGCAGCAAATAGATGAAACTTTACCTCAAAAGTCATCTATTTGCTGTAAGTTTTTCTGTAGTATTATATTTGTAAGTATTTATAAGCCCGGGATTAGGGTTTTTACCCTACCTACGGCGAGCATCAATTTGCCTGAGCAACTCCTTAACAGCAACCTCTAATTGCTGGTCACGACCGTCAATTACCTGATCGTAATCGTTACGTACTTTAAGGTCAGGCTCTAACTGTGTATTTTCAAGATACTTGCCATCCTTGGTACGATAGCCTACAACAGGAATACCGAAATACATAGAAGCATCCTGCAAGGTTTCCCAATTGACGGAAGTCATTGTACCAGGTACCGGCATGCCCACAATAGAACCGATACCTCGCTCGCGATAGACCCAAGGAGTACCATGGGCGTTGGAGTAGTTAGCTTCGCAGACAATCATGATGGAAGGCTTGTTGTAACGACGCGAGGGCATTTCGCAAGCTACGACACCGCGTACCACCTGATCTAAATACTTATTACCGCTAAATAGGATTTCGATATCTTCATGCAGACGGCCGCCACCATTATTGCGAGTGTCAATAACGATACCCTCTTTGAGATTGTATTTACCCAAAATGTCAGCATAAACGTCACGGTAACTATTGTCATCCATGCTTTCGATATGAACGTAGCCTAAGCGACCATTGGACAAACGATCTACTTCAGCAGCCCGGCTCTTGATCCAGCGTTTATATAGCAAAGTATTTTGTGCACTGGCGGAAATCGGTTTGATGACCTCTTCCCAACGCTCTTTAGT